>JAUYGE010000063.1 GCA_030690705.1 Dehalococcoidia bacterium
CGACGCCTTCGAGGCCGTCTCCCGGGACGCCGCCGACTTCGGGGTCGTGCCCATTGAGAACTCCCAGGCCGGGAGTATCAATGACACGTACGACCTGCTGCTCAGGTACGACCTGAGCATCTGTGGTGAGGTTGTGCTGCCTGTAAATCAGTGTCTCATGGCCCCCGAAGGCGAGACCCCTGAGACCATCCAGTATGTCTACTCCCACCCTCAGGCCCTGACTCAGTGCGAGGAGTATCTCAGGAAGCTCAATGCCACCATAGTGCCTACCTACGATACTGCGGGCAGCGCCAAACTGGTCAAGGAGAAGGGGCTCCAGCATAGCGCGGCGGTTGCCAGCCGGAGAGCAGCTCAAATATACGGCTTGAAGATCCTCGCAGAGAACATCCAGACCAATCCGAACAACTACACCAAGTTCGTGGTAATCTCCAGGCAAAAGGCAGACAGGGCCGCGGACAGCAAGACCTCCATCGTTTTTGCTACCAAGAACATGCCCGGCACCCTGTATGCGAGTCTGGGAGCTTTTGCCACCCGCGGCATTAACCTGACCAAGCTCGAATCCAGACCGAGTCGCCAGAAACCCTGGGAGTACGTTTTCTACGCCGACTTCGAGGGCCATGTTGAGGACAAGCCTTGCCTCGCCGCCCTGGAGGCCCTGCACGGGACGACCAAATTCGTAAAGATCCTCGGTTCCTATCCCAGGGCTGCCGAGAGCTAGACCAGCCGCCCCTTGAGCTGGTCGTATGTCGAGTCCATAGCCTCTGAAATCACCTTGGTTTGCGCCACAACCGGCATAAAGTTGGTGTCCCCGTTCCAGCGCGGCACGATATGCACGTGAACGTGGTCTTCCACTCCTGCACCCGCCACACGGCCGAGATTGATTCCCAGGTTGAACCCCTGAGGAGAGAAGGCCTCCTTCAAGGCCTTGAGGCACTTCTTGACGAGCAACATATTGTCTAGCAGCTCTTCATCGGTCAAGTCCTCCATGCTCCCGGTATGTCTGTACGGGGATACCATTATGTGACCCGGGTTGTAGGGATACTTGTTCAACATGGCGAAGTTCAACCTGCCGCGATAAAGAAGGTAGTTCTCCCTGTCCTGACCCTGCGCAGCTTTCTCACACAGCAGGCATCCCTTCGGTTTCTCCGACCGGATGTACTGCACCCTCCACGGCGCCCAGATATTTTTCACAGCAGTCTCCTTTCCAGATTTCCTGGAGCATAATGAGAAGCTATTGTATGGGGTAGCCAGGACGCCGTCAAAGCAATCCCTTTGACTTCGTGCTTGTCAGTGGCTACAATTGCCACTTCGAGAGACACTGCAGGATATTAGCGGACGCAGGGTCCACCTCATCGCTGACCAAATAGACGGAAGGTCTGAGGACCAGGAGTGTGCCAGCATGGAGAAACTTAGAATCGGCATAACTGTCTTAGGAATGTTCGTCGGCGCCTGTGTTCTGATACTGGCGGGCGGCGTGATTGAGAAGAGAACAAAACTGAGCTCTCTTGCTACGTGGATCGGGATTATCATTCTGGCCGCTATTCTGGCTTTCGTAATATACGCCGCTTTGGTACTGTACAGCTAGGTCCGTCCAGACCGGGGCTACGCGAATAGCGGTGCAACGATATTATCACTACTTGGCCGTCTTTGTTTCCCTGTCCCTGATGGCCGCCATCTTCATCTTCCGTGCTCAGATCGACCACCTTGGGCAACTACGGCTATCTGGGCGTCTTCCTCATATCTATAGCCACCACTTTGACCATCGCTATCCCTCTCCCCGGCTGGACCATAGTTGTCGAGATGGGCGCCGTGCTGAACCCGGCACTCGTAGGCCTGCTCTCGGGCATTGGCGGCACTATCGGGGAGTTGAACGGCTACCTGCTGGGATACGGGGGACAGATGCATCTTGAAAAGGCCAGGCACTATGTATAGAGTGGCGGATTGGATGCGCCACCGGGGAGGGCTGACCCTTTTCGTCATGGCACTGATTCCAAACCCCCTCTTCGACCTGGCCGGCCTGACATCGGGCTCCCTGCGTTACCCCCTGTGGAAGTACCTGGTGTACGGCGGCAGCGGAAGGCTCATAAAATACATCGGCTTCGCCTACGCAGGACACTTCAGCCTTCGTTTCCTGTTCTGAAACACCCGCTCGGTGTTCCTGCCGTGGACCAGGTCTGGCGCGCCAGCTTATCTTCCTTCCACAATGGCCAGCCAGAGGTCACTGGACCGCTTCACATTCTCCTGAGTGTAGAGTTCAGTAGGTGGTGGCTCCCACTGGATGCCCAACGACCCCAGGAGACCT
>JAUYGE010000069.1 GCA_030690705.1 Dehalococcoidia bacterium
AAATGTCTGCTGGTCTTTTCTGATTGGAGAGGAGAACACTAGTGGCCCCGAAAAAGTCATCATCAAATGGCGGACCGAGCAGCCTCGGCGAAGCGGCCACCAGATATATCTCTCAGCTAGCTCCTGAGGAAAGGGAAGCCAGACAGCAAGAGGTCTATCGCTTCGTGAAATGGTTCGCCTTTCAGAAGAGCCTGGATGAGATTCCGGTCCAGGAGATAGCGCACTACGCTCAGAAGGAGGCTATTGCTGGAGGGGACTATCAGTTCCGGCTGAAACCGGTAAGAGATTTTCTAACCTATGCCAGAAAGGAAAAGCTGTGCTCCTCCGGTCTGGCGGTCCATCTCAAGACGAGCATGGAGAACTCCCGGTCCAGGAAGTCGACGGTCAAGCGAGGCGGGCAGCAGCAGTTGGTGCACATGACCGCTGAGGACTTTGATGCTCTGCAGCAGCAACTGGCGCGGTTGAAAGAGGAGAGACCGCGCGTGGCTGAGGAACTGCGTCGCGCCGCCGCGGACAAGGACTTCCGGGAGAACGCTCCTCTGGATGCCGCCCGTGAGCGCCAGGGACACATCGAAGCGAAGATTCGAGAGCTGGAAGCCACTCTGGCGGGGGCGATGATAGTCGGAGGCTCCCGGACGGAGCTATGCAAGGCCGATATCGGCGATACCGTCACCGTGCACGATCTGGCCTCCCAGGAGCATATCAGCTACACGCTGGTCGGTCTCACCCAGGTGGACCCGGCCAGAGGCAAAATCTCTCATCTGTCTCCCACCGGCAAGGCCCTGGTGGGACATGTTGAGGGGGAGACGGTGGAAGTGGTGGCTCCCATAGGTGTGCTGCGCTACCGCATCGAGAAGATACAGCGATGATGATTAGATGTGCTTGACTCCCACGTCTGCCATTCCCGCGCAGGCGTCCCGATGTCCCGATTCGTCCCACTCATACGGGATGCCGCATGAAATCGGCAAAATCGGGACAGGGGAGGAAAGTGATGAGATTGCTTCGCTACGCTCGCAATGACGGGGGGCTGGAAATGGTTGGTCGGGTTGAGAGGATTTGAACCTCCAGCCACCTGAACCCCATTCAGGTGCGCTACCAGGCTGCGCTACACCCCGAACCTTTTCTACGCTGGTATCCTATCATAATTGCAGGGCCAAGACAAAGAGAGAGATGTGAAACAGAAACGTATTCCTGTAGCTCCTAAGATACAACCCCGGCAGAGGGTGCCTTCGTGGCAGCGCCAGAAGAAGATACAGCGCTGGATACTCATCGCAGGCATTGCGGTCATTGCCGTCATCGTCGGCATAGTCTCCTTCGGCTTCTACAGCACTCAACTTCGGCCCAGCCTGCAGCCGGCGGCGAAAGTGGACGGCAAGACCTTCGACATGGGCTACCTGATGGACATGATTGACTATACCGGGTTGGGGAGCAACCCGACCATAGCTCGCGGCATGACCGACCGGCTGGTGGAACTCATCTGGGACAACGAGGTCTTGCTCAAGGGGGGCAAGGAATTCGGCGTGTCCGTCACCGACGAAGAGGTCTCCAGGCTGCTCAAGGATCGCAATCTGTCCGGCAGCCGGGCCGCCAGAAACATGGCGAGGGCGGAGCTCTTGTCCGGCAAGATTTTCGAGCAGCAATTCAAGCCGAAGGCTCCGGCCTCGGCTCCTCAGATAAGGGCCCAGGCGATGCTCCTGGCCAGCCGGGATAAAGCCCAGGAGGCCGGGAAGAGGCTCGATGCCGGGGAGCTCTTCGCTGACATAGCGAAGAGCCTCACCGAGGTTACTCAACTCAAGGAAAATGGTGGTGAAGTGGATTGGGTGCCGCAGGGTGTCATTACCGAGGTCTTCGACCAGGTGGCCTTCGGGCTGAAGCCGGGAGAGATGAGCCAGCTTGTCCTGGACGAGAAGGCTGTCAAGCCGGGCGGGTACTGGATAATCAGGGTGACGGAGAAGGACGAGGTTGGGGTGCGGGTCGAGAGGATACTGCTGGGCAGCAAGGAAAAGGCCCAGAAGGTCAAGGAGCAGATTGAAGCCGGGGCCGGCTTCGCCGCTCTCGCCAGGGAGCTGTCGCAGGACTTCGACACGAAAGACAAGGGTGGCGACCCGGGCAAGAAGGCGAGTTCGACGCTGTCCCCGAAGCTGGCTGAAGCAGCCCTGGGCCTGGAGCTGAACAAGGTGAGCGAGCCCATCTTCGACGACAGCGTGTCTACCGAGGGCGCCTACTGGATTATTAAGCTCGTGGAAGGCCCCGTCGAGAAGGAAGTGAGCGACCAGAACAAGGACCTTGTCGCCAGAAATCTGTTCATCAAGTGGTTCATGTCGATGAGGGAGAAGAGTAAGTTAGAGAACCTGCTTGACGACGCCAAGAAAGACTGGGTCGTCGCGAAGTTGTCTTCCAGGTAGGGCGACTAGCAGGATAAGATGAAAAGGAGCCGTGTCTGTCATTCTGAGTTCGCGAAGCAGAACGAAGAATCCGCCCCAGTTGTGGGGTTGGGGGTGGATCCTTCGGCCTCCCGACACATCGGGATGGCCTCAGGATGACATTCTCGTAACATGAAGAAAGGTATCGGCATAGGACTGCTGGGACTGGGGGTGGTGGGCAGCGGTGTGGCCCAGGTCCTTCTTCAGAAGGCGGACTTCCTGGAGAGACAGGCAGGGAGTCCCCTTTCGCTGAAGAGGGTGCTGGTCCGCCATCCGGGCAAGAGGCGCTCGCTTAAGCTCGCGCCCGCGTTGCTCACTACGAGGGCTGAGGACATCCTGCAAGACCCGGCGGTGGACATTGTGGTCGAGGTAATCGGCGGCGAGAGTCCGGCCCGGGAGTATATCAGGGAAGCGCTGCAGCGGGGCAAGAGCGTGGTCACGGCGAATAAAGAGGTGATGGCCAAGTACGGGCCCGAGCTGCTGGCCCTGGCCGGAGAGAAGGGAGTGTTCCTCCGTTTCGAGGCCAGCGTCGGCGGCGGCATTCCGCTGATAGCCCCCTTTCAGCGGGATATCCGGGCCAACGATATTCGGGTCATCCATGCCATTATCAACGGGACGTGCAATTACATTCTCACCCGCATGGCGCGGGAGGGGGCCGAGTTCGCCGAAGCTCTCAAGAGCGCCCAGGAGTTGGGTTATGCTGAAGCTGACCCTACCAATGACATCGAAGGCATAGACGCCAGCTACAAGCTGGCCATCCTCGCCTCGCTGGCCTTCCAGATGGTGGTTCGCCCGGAGGATGTCTATCGTGAGGGAATCTCGCGGCTGGCGCTGCGTGACTTCAAGTTCGCGCGGGAGATGGGCTATGCCATCAGGCTGCTGGCCATAGCCAAGCGAGACGGCGACTCCGTCGAGGTCCGGGTCCACCCGGTGCTCCTGCCCGAGGACTATCTGCTGGCCAAGGTGGACGGGGTATTCAACGCCGTCCAGGTGGAGGGCGACCTGTGCGGGAAGCTCCTCTTCTACGGACAGGGAGCGGGCGCCCTGCCGACCTCCAGCGCTGTGGTGGCCGATATCCTGGCCATCGCGCAGAAGCTCCGCTGCGCGGCTCCCGATAGCTCTCGGGTGTCGTTCGACCAGCAGTTCCGCATCAAGCCCATGGCCGAGATAAGGCTGCGCTACTATCTCCGGATGAATGTCGCCGACCGGCCGGGGGTGCTCGCTCAAATATCCCGCGTCCTGGGGGACAACCTCATCAGCATCTCGTCCGTGATTCAGAAGGAATCGGATCCTACCGCGCAGACGACCGAGCTGGTGATTATGACGCATCCCGCCCTGGAGAGAGATATGCAGAAGGCGCTGGCCGAGATGGAGCGCCTGACCGTGGTCAAGGAAGTCAGCAATTTTCTTAGAGTGGAAGTATAGATGAAAGACGGCGTCTTAGCCCGCTACCGGGAGTTACTGCCGCTAACCGCGGCCACGCCTCAGGTCAATCTGGGTGAAGGGGATACCCCTCTGGTCAGGTCCCGCTACGTGGAGAAAGAGGTGGGCTGCGGGGAGCTGTACTTTAAGCTGGAGGGCTGCAATCCCACCGGCTCTTTCAAGGACCGGGGCATGGTGCTGGCGGTGGCCAAGGCTATGGAGGCTGGCAGCCGCAGCCTGATATGCGCCTCCACCGGCAACACCAGCGCCTCGGCGGCTGCCTACGGCGCCCGCTGCGGGCTGGATGTGGCAGTGATCATCCCGGGGGGGAAGATATCGGTGGGCAAGCTGGTGCAGGCCATTGTCTATGGCTCCAGGATAATAGCCCTGGCTGGCAATTTCGACCAGGCTCTTAGCCTGGTGCGCCAGCTGACCGAGAAATACCCGGTCACGCTGGTGAACTCCATAAACCCCTACCGTCTGGAGGGGCAGAAGACCGCCGCCTTCGAGGTGGTGGATGTCCTGGGGGATGCCCCGGACTATCTCTTCATTCCGGTGGGCAACGCCGGCAACATCACGGCCTACTGGAAGGGCTTCAAGGAGTATTACAAACTGGGGAAGTCGAAGCGGCTGCCGAAGATGATGGGGTTCGAGGCGGAGGGCGCCGCCGCCATCGTGCGCGGTCGTATTATAGATGAGCCCGACACTGTTGCCTCGGCCATACGCATCGGCAATCCGGCTAACTGGAAGCTCGCCGAGGCGGCGCGGGACGAGTCCAAAGGCACGATTGATTTTGTGACTGACGAAGAGATACTGGCGGCCTACCGGACGCTGGCGAGCAAGGAGGGCGTCTTCGGCGAGCCGGCCTCGGGGGCGTCGGTAGCCGGTCTGATAAAGCTGCGCCGTAAGGGGATGGACTTCTCACAGCGCCGGGTGGTCTGCGTGATAACCGGCTCCGGCTTGAAAGACCCCGATGTGGCATTGAAAGCGGCGCCGCCCCTCACCGAGCTGCCGGTGGACCTGAAGGCCGTGGAGAATGCCCGTGGCTGGGGTGCAGAGGACCCGTTTCCGTGAGAAGAGAATGGACGCCAAGCGAATAGAGAAAGCCGTGCTCTCCATTCTGGAGGCCATTGGCGAGGACCCGAAGAGAGAGGGCCTGGCCGGCACCCCCGGCCGCGTCGCCGAGATGTACGGCGAGCTTTTCTCGGGCATGGACCAGGACCCCGAGGAGGACCTGTCGGTCGGCTTCGAGGAAGGGCACCGCGAGATGGTTATCCTGAGGGGCATACCCTTCTACTCCATGTGCGAGCACCATCTTCTGCCGTTCTTCGGCGTTGCCCATGTGGGCTATATTCCCAATACCAACGGGCGGGTGGTGGGTGCCAGCAAGCTGGCGAGGGTGGTGGAGATTTTCGCCAAGCGGCTTCAGATCCAGGAGCGGATGACCTCTCAGATTGCCGAGGCAATCATGAAGGCGCTGAAAGCGGATGGCGTGGCGGTGGTGATTGAGGCGGAGCACCTGTGCATGACCATGCGGGGGATCAAGAAGCCGGGAAGCAACGTCATCACCTCGGCTACGCGTGGGATCTTCCGCACGCGGGCGGCCACCAGGGCCGAGTTCTTATCTTTGGTGCAGGGGAAGTAAGGGTAAAGAAAACTTCTGTAAGGTATAAACATGGAAAAGAAGGCTAATATTATGTTGGTGGATGACGAGAAATATTTATCATAGTTCGTCAATATAACGCTTGAGTTGGAAGGATATGCTGTCACTGTGGCTAATGATGGTACCTCAGCTCTGGCCCAGCTAGTGGAGCATAAGCCTGACCTGATCCTCCTGGACATCAGGATGCCGGGCATGGATGGCTACCAGGTGCTAGAGCACATAAGGAAGCTGTCTGACGTTCCTGTGATTATGCTCACCAGAGTGCATGAACCAACTGCGGTAGAGAAGAGTCTAGGTCTTGGAGCTGACGATTTTGTGGAGAAACCGTTTCTGACCGCAGTGCTTGCGGCTCGTATTCAGGCGAAGTTAAGACGTGCAAAGCCACGAACTTCATAGCACATGTGAAATAATCTACCTGTAGAAGGCAAGCAAGTGGCATTGCGGCAACCAGCAAGGTGTTTATTGTTTTGCACCCTTGTCGTCATTGGTGGAAGTCCGGGGCCACCTCCCTGTCCCACCCCTCAGGATTCTGAGCAGGGCATCGCTAAATTCCTCAACAGAGGACATAGGTTCCCGCAATTCCGGGGGAAGTTTCGACATTAGTTCCTGGGCGCCTCTTCGTTGGCTCTTAGCTTCTCTGGATATGAGTTTGTGCTCCCGGGCCAAGGTCGAAACCAACTCCGCAAACTGTGTCTGCAATCGTTCTGTCTGTTCCCCGATCCTCCTCTCAAGTTCGAACCGGTGGTGCTCGTTTTCCAAGCGGAGTCGCCTTTTCTCGATGGCTCTTTGTACCGTAAGCACCATCTCATCGCGGCTAAAGGGCTTGGTGATGTAGTCGTAAGCGCCCAGTTTCATAGCCTCGATGGCAGTCTGTGCGTCAGCAACGGCGGTGGCCATTATTACACAAGTCTGGGGCCAGTTAGTAGTTAGCTGTTGAAGGACTTCCATCCCGGACATGTCTGGCATCTTGATATCCAATAGCACTAAATCGACCTTCAGTTCATTCACCTTATCCAGGGCCTCTCGCCCGTTGGCCGCGGTGACCACATCATAGCCTGCTTCTTTCAGCACCCGCTGAAGCAGGCTCCGTACAGACTCGTCGTCATCGACAACCAGTATTTTTACTTGTTCTCCATTCATTATTTTGCCTCCACACCGGCAACTGCCCTGAGGGCATTCACCAGTCCGTATCCGTACCAGCTATCCCGCCCTGAAGGTCCCAAATCTTGCGCCGTGCTCTGAAGGAGTCTTCTCACTTCTACATTGCTGGCAACACCGGAAGCTATCAGGAGCGCCGCCACGCCGGCAACATAGGGCGCGGAGAAAGACGTGCCGCTTCCGCTGCCGTAGCCTCCGCCGCGGATGGCGGACTGAATATCAACGCCGGGAGCCATCAGCTCCAGGTCTTGCCCGGTGCTGGAAAAGCTGGCCCTGGTCTCATTGTTGTCAGTAGCGCCAACGGCAATCACGGGTTCATATATTGCTGGCGAGAAGATGATACCCTGGTCACCCATATTGCCGGCGCCAGCCACCAGTACAATCCCCGCCTGGTACGCTTTCTCCAGGGCGGTGATTAGTGCCGGAGGCCCGTTCAGAAACTCTCCGAAACTCATATTGATAATCTGCATGTTGTTGTCCACGGCCCACTCAATCCCGCTCAGGATGGCGCTCATCAACGCAATGCCGTTTTGGTTCACAACCTTGACCGAGTAGAGCTCTACCTCCGGGGCAACCCCGGTCACACCGGCGCCGTTGTCAAGGGCGGCGATGACGCCAGCGACCATCGTCCCGTGGCCATTGTCATCATCACCATTTGTTGTGCCGTCAACGAAAGTAACATTGCCGGCCACCCTTAAATCAGGATGGGCCAGGTCAATGCCGGTGTCAAGTACGGCCACCCTGACGCCCCGCCCCTTGTTTTGGCCGGTTTTCGCTTCGGTGCTTATCGGGACGATGCTCTGGTAAGGTGTGCCTGTAATGATTTGCACGGTCGTATCTTCTTCAACTGAGGTCACTTTAGGGTTGCGGCGAAGCGCATCCAGCTTATTTTTTGGGATGGAAGCGGCAATAGTTGGGACAATGTGGTAGTCACGCTTTATTTTGCCGCCTGCATCGGGGATGAGCGCTTTTTCGGCCGGGCCCAGTTTCCCTTTGAATGACACCAGTACATCCACTTTGTCCGTGCTGGCATCGGTCGCTGCTGCGAAA
>JAUYGE010000079.1 GCA_030690705.1 Dehalococcoidia bacterium
GGGTCGGCGCATATGGCCAGCCGGAGGAGCTTGATCTCGCCCGTTTCTTCGTGGACGGCTACCTCAGCGGCGGCCGCATAGTACCCGTAGAGCGCCGCACCCGAGCTTTGACCTGTCTGTAGGTCTTCGCTGCCCCCACCCGGTGCGAAGTATACACCCCGCCCCACCAGCTCCCCTCCCTTCACCAGAAACCCGAGGGGTGTGAAAAGCTCTGCTATCTTTACAGCTCTCTCAGGCACGCCCTTCACAAAAACCCTGCCATCCGCTGTATCCAGCCCCTCCGATGGGACTCCCAGCTTGGCCGAGGCCAAGTCGAAGAGCTGTCTCTTGGCATCCCGGCAGGCCAGGATGAGTGCGTTGCCGGTGTGGGTGGTCGTCCTTTGCCCCATTGTTCCCGATTCAAACCCGGTGACGCCCGTGTCGGCGGCCACAATTCTGACCCTGTCCATGGAGGTATGGAACTCCTCCGCTGCTATCTGCGACAGGATAGTATGGCATCCCATGCCTTGCTCCAGAGCGGTGTGGCGGATTTCCAGAGTCGCGTCCTCGTGGACCTTAACCGAAACAACCGACGTGGCCCCCGAGGCCGTCTGCTTGCAGCCGACGGCGATGCCTTTGCCCTTCCGCCACGGGCCTCTCTCTGAAGCCTGCGGGACTGTCCACCCTATCCAGTCGGCGGCCTTGTCCAGGCACTCCCTTACGCCGATGCTGTGCGCCGAGCGTCCCGTAGGGTTCTCCTCCCCCTCCTTGAGGATGTTCCGTCTCCTTATCTCGGCGGCGTCCAGGTCCAGTCGTTCGGCCAGCCTGTCCATGTGCTGCTCCATTGCCCAGTAGACCTGGGCGGCACCGAAGGTCAGGAAGGAGCCCGCCGGGGGCACGTTGGTGGCGATGCCGTAAGCATCCAGATTGCAGTTGGGTATCCTGTAGACACCCGTCGCCTGCAACAGCGCATGTATGGTAGCCGAGATCATGTTCCCGCTGCTGTAGGCCCCGATATTGATGAGCAGCTTCATCTCCCGAGCGATCAGGGTACCGTCTTTCTTGACCCCATCCTTTATGTACACTACCATGTCCTCACGGGAGCCGCCATCGACGAGGTCCTCTTCCCGGCTCAGCACCAGCTTGACCGGTCGCCCTGCCTTCAACGCGAGGACCGCGGCCTGGGCCATGAAGATCTGCGATTGGTTCTTGGAGCCGAAGTTCCCTCCCATGAGAGGGGTAATAATCCGTATCTTCGAGGGAGGTAGATGAAGAATCCTGGCCAGCTCGGATTTGTCGATGAACAGTCTGGTGGTGGTGGCCCAGAAGGTCAGGCCCCCATCTCGCTCCGGCTTAACAATGATAGTGGTAGTTTCGAGCGCTCCATGGTGTATCTTGGGAGCAGTGTACCGGTCTTCCAACACGACAGCAGCCTCGCGAAATCCCTTCTGCACGTCTCCCCGCCGGACCTTGCGGTGAATGTAGACATTGGGCATATCGGGTTCAAACATGAAAGTCGGCGCAGACATCGGCTGGAGACTGTACTTGAAAAGGTCCGGGTGGACCACGGCGGGAGGGTCCGCTTCCATCGCCTTTTCGACGTCGAAGACGGCGGGCAGTTCCTCATAGTCGACCCTTATGAGCCTCATGGCTTCCTCGGCAATCTCAACCGTATCGGCAGCCACGGCAGCCACGGGATCGCCCGCGAAGCGGACAACATCCCTGGCGAGGACGTACCGGTCCCGTATCATGCCCACCTTCTCTGAGGGGACGTCCTTTCCAGTGATGACCGTCCTCACCCCTTTGAGACTGGCTGCCTTTGAAGTGTCAATTCTGAGAATGCGGGCGTGGGGGTGCTGGCTCCGCAGGATCCTGGCATGAAGCATGCCCGGCAGCTTGAGGTCCGGGCAGTATCTGGTGTTGCCTGTCACCTTCTCTACGTCATCGACGCGGCGCACACTCTTGCCGACCACTGAAAGCGCAGACATCTCTTACACCTCCTTGTTCACCCGCGAATACCCAACAGTGTGGCCCAGAATTTCTGTGACCTGCCTATATTCTCCACTGTCCAGAACTCGTCGGGGATGGTAAGTGGCTCCGCCCCCATTTGAGTTAGCAACTGCTTCAGCCTGCTCTTGCCTGAGACCTCAGGGCTGAGTGGAGGATTTCCCTGAGTCTCGCTTATAATTATCTGGGCCTCAGGAGTAGCGAGAAAATTGGCCCATAGCCGCGCCGCATTGGGGTGGGGGGCGTTCTTAGCAATGGCTATGGAAAAGGCGTTGCCCGGCATCTGCCCCAGTGGGACCAGAGCCACCGGAGCCCCTTTGAAATAGAAATTGAAAAAGGGCCCCACTGCCAGATTGGGAAGAAGAGGAATTTCCCCGGCAGCCAACAATTGGATAAGAGTGGTCATCCCCGCCATGCTTCGTGGTTTGGTGTTGCTAACAACCTCTGTCCAGTAGCTCTCCGCTTTTTCCCAGTTGAGCTTGTCTCCCTCTCTCCACATATAAGCGTAGCGGAAAGGAGCATCGCTGGCCGAGTTGGAGAGCATGGTCTTTCCTCTCCACTTGGGATTCTTCATGTCATCGTATGTCTTGGGAGCTTCGGCGGGGGATACCAACTCTCTATTGTAGATGGCCACATGGCCGCCCACCACCAGATTCATCCAGCTCTTGTGGTTCGGCTGCTGGGGCCACCCTTTTGTCGGATAGTCATATTCCGCCAGCAGGCCTGCCGCTCTGGCGTCAGAGAGGTTCTTCGAGAGGTAAAACATGTCTGCCGCGTTCACCCCGGCCTTGCTTTCCTCAATGAACCTGGCTATGATGCCCTCGTTCAGAACACCATCCCACCTCTTAATCTTGATAAAGGGATACTTGGCCTCAAAGAGCTGCTCCACCTCTCTCCTCTGTGGTCCCCACGTGACGACCCACATGTTAACCTCGCCTTCCTTCTTCGCGCCCTCAATCAACCGTTGCTCGTCAGTGAGTTGCGTCGCCGGTGCTGCCGGCGTTCCCGTTGCCTGTCTCTCCGGTGCAGGCGCAGGCGCGGGCTTTGATGGTGCAGCGCAAGCTGAGAGTACCATTCCAAGAAGCAGAGCCATAGTCAGTAACCAGTAACCAGTGTCCCTTTTCATCCTATCCTCCCTGCGTAGTTGCTAATCAACCTATATTCCTACCTTTTCAATGCTTGTACGATTTTCTCTGGCGTTAGAGGCAGGTCCTTTATTCTTACCCACCTTGTTTTGATGACCATGCATTCACCATAAACGGAAGTTTGACTCCCGTGGGGGCTACCCTGGTTTGCCCTCATCG
>JAUYGE010000099.1 GCA_030690705.1 Dehalococcoidia bacterium
CCGCACATGCAGCAAAACATTATTCTCCGGCATCGCATAGTAAAGTTTATGCGTGATTTTTTTGACGCCAGAGGCTTTCTCGAAATAGAGACGCCCATCTTAATCAAGAGCACTCCCGAAGGGGCCCGCGATTACCTGGTACCCAGCCGCCTCAATCCCGGCAAGTTCTATGCCTTGCCCCAGTCCCCGCAGCAGCTAAAGCAGCTCCTCATGGTGGCTGGCTTTGAGAAATACTATCAGATAGCCAGGTGCTTCCGGGACGAGGACCTGCGGGCGGACCGCCAGCCGGAGTTCACCCAGCTCGACCTGGAGATGAGCTTCGTCGAGGCTGAGGATATCCTCGTACTGATGGAGACGATGCTCACCTCTCTGGTGGAGACGCTCAAGCCGGAGAAGAAGTTGCTCAAGCCCTTTCCCCGCCTGTCCTTTGCGGAAACCATGGCCCGCTTCGGCAACGACAAGCCGGACCTCCGTTTCGGCCTCGAGTTGCGGGACCTGTCGGACATTGCCCGGCAGACGGAGTTCGGCGTCTTCCGCTCGGCCCTGGCGGAGGGAGGACAGGTAAAGGGCATCGCTCTGCCCGGCTGCGCGGGATACACACGCAGCCAGCTCGAGGAGCTGACGGAGATGGCCCGCGCCCAGGGCGCGAAGGGTCTGGTGACCATGGCGCTTGGAGGTGCGGCCTCCGGGGAACTGGACATGCTGACCCAGGACATGGTGAAGTCGGCGGCGGCCAAGTACGTGCCCCTGAAGCAGGTCGAGGCGATAGGCCGCTGCCTCGGAGCGAAGCTGGGCGACCTTATCCTCATCGTGGCCGGCAAGACCGAGGTGGTCAACAAGACCCTCTCCTACCTGCGTGCGGAGACGGGGCGCCGCCTGGGCCTCATTGACCCCGACCTGATGGCCTTTTCCTTCATCGTGGGTTTTCCTCTCTTCGAGTGGAACGACGAGGTGAAGCACTGGGAGCCGATGCACCATCCTTTCACCGCTCCGGTGGCAGAGGATATCACGTTCATAGACACCGATCCGGCGCGTGTGCGCGGCCAGCACTACGACATTGTCTGCAACGGGTATGAGCTTTCCAGCGGCAGCATCAGGATTCACACTCCCGAGCTGCAAAGGAAGCTGTTCCACATGCTGGGATACACCGATGAGGACATCATGGCCAAGTTCGGTCACATGCTGGAGGCTTTCGAGTACGGGGCGCCGCCCCATGGCGGCATCGCCCCCGGAATCGACCGCCTGGTGATGCTTCTGGCGAATGAGACCAGCATCCGTGAGGTCATCCCTTTCCCCAAGAACCAGGCGGCGCAGGATGTGATGACGGATGCTCCCTCGCGGGTGTCTCAGGAGCAGCTCAAGGAGCTTGGCTTGAGACTGGTGGGAGAGACGGAACACGAGGTTGTCTAAGCTAATCTATCTCGACCATGCGGCGACGACGCCGGTCCACCCGAAGGTACTCGAGGCCATGTTGCCGTACTTCTCCGAGAAGTACGGCAATCCTTCCAGCATCTATTCAATAGCACAGGAGTCGCGTCAGGCGCTGGAGGACGCCCGCACCTTGGTGGCCGGCTTCCTGGGTTGTCCTGCCCGTGAGGTCGTCTTCACCAGCGGCGGCACGGAGTCCAACAACACCGCCCTCAAGGGCGTGGCCCTGGCATCCCGAAAGAGCGGCGACCACATCATCACCTCCGCTATCGAGCACCATTCCGTGCTCGAAGCCTGTCATCTGCTGGAGAAGCTGGGTTTCCACATCACTCGACTGCCGGTGGACGGCCACGGCCTGGTCAAGATGGAGGAACTGGAGAAGGCTCTCACTGAGAGTACGGTCCTGGTGAGCATCATGTTGGCTAACAATGAGGTGGGCACGGTGCAGCCGGTAGCGGACATGGTCCGTCTCGTGAAAAAGAAAGCGGAGTCTCTGGGCCGGCAAATCATCTTCCACACCGATGCCGTGCAGGCGGTGGGCTTCGAAGACCTCGACGTCGCTAAGCTGGGCGTTGACCTGCTCAGCCTGTCGGCCCACAAGTTCTACGGGCCGAAGGGGGTAGGGCTGCTGTATATGAAAAAGGATGTCCCCTTCCTGCCCCACCAGGGCGGAGGTTCTCAGGAGAGGAACAAGCGGGCCGGGACCGAGAACGTGGCCGGCATCGTTGGACTGGCGGAGGCCATGAAGCTGGTGGTGGGAGGTCGTGAATCCAACGTCCAACATTGCCGCGGCCTGCGGGACAAGCTTATAGAAGGGATACTGGCCAAAGTGCCGGGGGCGCATCTCACCGGCCACCCCGCCCGGAGGCTGGTATTCAATGCCAGCTTCTGCTTCGATGCTGTGGAGGGTGAGTCCATCCTGCTCCATCTGGATTTCGCCAACGTGGCCGCCTCCAGCGGCAGCGCCTGCGCTGCCGGGTCGCTCGAGCCGTCGCATGTCCTTCTCGCCATGGGTATCCCGGGCGGCCTGGCCCACGGCAGCCTCCGTTTCACCCTGGGCAGCGAGAATACGGACGAGGAGGTAGACTATGTCCTTTCCCTCCTGCCGGGCGTGGTGGAGAAGCTGAGGGCTATTTCACCCATAGTGCCGCCAGCCAGGAGGCCGTGCTGAGGTTGGATAAGGGGCGTCAAGAGGGCCGTCAGGCCCTCTCGAAAACTCACTTCCCCCTCTCCTTGAAAAGGAGAGGGGGAT
>JAUYGE010000107.1 GCA_030690705.1 Dehalococcoidia bacterium
GCCCCAGACCAGTCCGCCGTAGCTGCGGCCGAATAGAGCGCCGAACTCCTGGTCTACGTCCTTAATCTTCTCCCGGCAATTCTCCAACGCTTCCTGGAGAAGGTACCGTATCTCCATATATCCGTGGCAAAGGCGTCCGGAGGCATCCGCACGCGGGTCTCCCAGGGTCACCTGGTTCAGGTTCACCGGATGGGCCGGGTCCAGCTTGACCTGCGGCTGATAAGGGGGCAGGAAGCGGTCTACGTCTTCCTGGCGGGGCACCTGTACCGGTGCGACGGTATGGGACAGCAGATAGCCGTCGTAGCAGACCATGACCGGCACATACATCGCCTCGGCAATCCTGTATGCCTGGATGATGGAATCCAGTACCTCCTGGTTATTGCGCGCATAAATCTGCACCCAGCCGGTATCCCGCTGGGAGATGGAGTCTTGCTGGTCGTTGAGCACGTTCCAGGGTGCTCCCACAGAGCGGTTCACGCAGCCCAGGACCAGCGGGAGGCGCGAGCCGGCCGCCCAGTGCAGTACCTCGTGCATGTAGGCGAGGCCGTTGCCGCTGGTAGCGGTGAAGGCACGCGCCCCCACCGTCGAGGCGGCGGCGCATACCGAGAGGGCGCTGTGCTCGCTCTCTACGGTCACGTATTGAGCGTCTAGCTCCCCCTTCTCCACGTATTCGGAGAGGGCCTCGGTGACCGGCGTCTGGGGGGTTATGGGATAGGCGGCGATGACCTGTACTCGACTGAGCTTGGCTCCCAGAGCGGCGGCCTGGTTGCCCGTGATGATCAGTGTTGTCGTAGCCTTGGCTATGGACTTTTCAGTGCTAACCAATCCGCTCCTCCACCATGATAATAGCGTCAGTAGGGCATTCTACAGCACAGATGCCGCAACCCTTGCAGTATTCCAGGTCTATGTGTATAGGGATAGTCCGCGGGATCACTGCCTCGGGGCAGTACAGCCAGCAAAGAAAGCAGGCTTTGCCCCCCTTCTGCTCCGCCAGGCACTTCTCGTGCTCCACCACCGGCCTGGAGGTACGCCAGTCCCCAGTCCTGCCGGCCTCCCCGATGCTGGGCGAAGCGATAGCGGATATACTGTTGCAATCCCTTGTGCCCATACTTCTCACTCTCCTCGGTGCACCGCTCAGTTGAAGCTCAGGTCTACCGTCCAGAACCCGCCGCGGCCGTTCCAGAGTAGTAAGCGCCGGCCATCCGGCGCAAGGCTGAAGAACGTATCCCACCTGGACTGGCTCAGATCCAAGATCGATCCGCTTGCTGCCTCGATGGCAAATATGCGCCTGCCGCCCTGAGGGAAAGTGTTTAGAAATATCCAGCGTCCGTCGGGCGTCCACTGCGGCTGGCCGGTAAGGCCGTTGGGGCCGATAACGGCGCGCCGAAGAAGCCGGCCGCCGCTATCCACTACCGAAAGCGTGGGCATAGCCGCGTTATTGTAATTAAAGTCACTCGCTACTGCTGCTAACCGGCTCCCGTCCGGGCTCCAGGCTAGAGCCAGGCGGGCAAAGCCTGGACGCTGAGGCAACGGTCCTGCCGGCGGTCTCTCGGCGGGAGGAGCGGTGGGCACTGGCCCGGGACCGGCTCCACTGGCTACGGTCGCGGGTGGAGGAGGGGTGGGCACGGGCGACAGGCCAGGCCCGTTACCGGCAGGCGCAGGCTCCCGAACCTGGCGCGGCGCCGCGAGTTCAACAGAGGTGACTTCCTGTCTGTCCGGATCGACCAGACAGAGGCGGTCAGCGCAGCGGTAAGCGAACCTCCGGCCGTCCACGCTAGCTGCAAAACCCACATGAGTGCCGGGCTGCGGCGCCAGGCCGGGTAGCTCCATCACTTTGATCGCCTCGGCACCGCTCAAAGGCGCCTGCCAGAGACCGTCCCCGGACAGATACCAGACGGCGTCGCCGATGAGGAGGGGCCGGTTCGCCAGGTCGGTGCGTCCGCGTACGCGCTCCTCCTGTCCATCGCGGTTAACCACCACAACTTCCCAAGCCTGCCGTGGCCCAGGGGCTAAAGGATGGACGACACGCAGAAACGCAATCTGTCCCCCATCCCGTGACCACGTGTATTCCTCGGCGTTAGTAGCCAGACGGACTGCGTTCTCCCCTCCTATGTCGACCAGCCACAACTGGGTGTCCGTTTGGCGGTCGCGGGGGTCCGGGCGGGTGGTTAGCAAAAAGGCCCTACCATCCGGGGACCAGACCATCTCCTCATCAAGGCGTGTCCCTGAAGTGTACCACTCCACCAGTAGGCCCGTCCCAAGCTGATGGGTCTCTTGGGTGAGGGGAAGCCGCTCAGGCGCTCCAAGGCGTACCGGGGCATTATCTCCAGCAAACGGGATGTCCGGCAGCTCACGGTGTGGGGCATAGTACCGATCGAGGCCCGTGTAGGCCCAGCCGCCGGGCCGCCCCCATGACTGGGTTGACTGTACGACAGGGATACGATAACGGCGGCTCGAGCCATCTGCATAGACCATTCGGACGGTACCATGCGCCCAGTCACCTAGCCCTAAGCTAATACCTTCGATCTCGTACTTCTGTAGAGGCTGGTTGGGGTCAAGAGGATCGAGGCCGGTGGTCCCGAGAAGCCCGTCGAGCTTAGCGCCCAAGGCTGCAGCAGCATCCCCTCGCCCCAGAAGGGCGAAACCTCCGGACAGCAGGGGCAGCCGCGGGTCGAAGGTCAGTCCGCCGGTCCCTGTGAGCGCCACGTCACGGGCTGTGACCAGCAGATAAGGGAAGCCTAACGACAGACCTGTCAGAAGCAGTCCTGCTACAAGTGCGATGAGGACTCCCCGTATCTCTTTCCCACGTCTCAATGCGCCCTGCCTCATACCGCCGCGGGAAACCCAAGTACCGTTGCATCGTGCGTCAAGCGGGCCGCCTCGCTATTCAGCCCGGCGGCGGAGCCATTGAAGCGGCTTTCTATGGCCCTCTTCACGCACTCCAGCGAGACAAGGCCGGTGGCCCGCACGAAAGCCCCCAGCATGGCCGTGTTCACGATAGCATTGCCGGTCACCAGGAGCCCCAACTGCTGGGCAATGCTTCTGGCATCGGCCGTAGCAACGAAGAAATCGCCCTGCACCCCTAGCTCAGAGGGCTGCCTGGCGCTATTTACGATCAACCATCCTTCCGTCTTGAGGCCAGCCGTTACGTTACTGCTATCCAACAGGGCCTCGTCGAGGACGATAGCAATGTCGGGATGTTCTATCTGGGAATAGACCTGGAGCTGTTCATGGGAAAACCGCGTGGAGGCGGTGACCGGCGCTCCCCGACGCTCTGCCCCGAAGAAGGGGGCCGCCGCCACCCCTTTGAAGCCTTGATAGTAGGCAGCCTCCGCCAATATCTGGGCAGAGGAGACAGCCCCTTGCCCACCACGACCGTGCCACCTGATCTCGTAAATCCTCTTATCTAACTCTGGCACGTGCGAGTTATTCACCCTAGAAACCTAGCTCCTCCCCAACCAGCAAGACGAAGGTCTCCGTCAGCAGCGGCCTTCGGTCCAGGATTATGGTAGCCCGGCAGACCCGTGCCGGAGAGTCGCAGTCCGTGCAGACGCCCGTCCGCACACAGGGAAGCGGATCACCGCTCTCACCCATGACGCGAGGAGCGCCAATATCCTTGATGCGGGCGAGTGCTGCCTCCAGGTCTCGGACTATCTTATTAGCGCCTGCGACAATAATGACCCGCTTG
>JAUYGE010000164.1 GCA_030690705.1 Dehalococcoidia bacterium
CTGAGGCCATCCCGACCTGTCGGGAGGCCGAAGAATCTCCACCCTCAGTTCCAAGGAGATTCTTCGGTCGCCACGCTCCCTCAGAATGACATAAGGGCTCGGCAGGCGGAATGACAGGCACTGCCGGGCTCGCAATGACAGTAACGGAGAGGCCTTAGCCCCTCAGCGGTCCAGCACCGAAACCGCGAACTCCAGACCGACCTCCTTCAGGGTCTCCCTGGTCGGGATGCCCTCCTCCGTCAGGCCCTGGCTCTTGTACCAGTTGAGGCGGTTCTTGAAGAACTCTTCCTTGTTCAGGATGCGCGGCTCACCATACTTGGTGTAAATGGTCTCCGTGAAGAAGCGCTCAGGCAACACATCGTCGCGGTGGGGGACCAGGCCCTCCCTCATGGAAAAGCAGCGCTCCAGCAGGGCCAGCCGCTTAATCATGGTATCCCACTCCGGGCGGGGAATGTCCCATCCCCGGGCCGCCTTCAGCAGGTCGAGCGACACCTGGTTTATGTCTCCGAAGACGCCCCTCAACGGGTTCGCCAGAAAGCTGCAGAAGGTCATCGAGTCCTGTATGAAGTTCCTGGCGTTGCAGCGGCCGCCCCCCGGGCCGCCGTGCAGCTCGCCCACCGGGTTGATGGCCAGCCCGATGGCGTCCGTCATGCTGCCCCTCGGCTCATAGGAGGTGATGGCCACGCCCTTGTTGGTTATGGCGTACGGCTTCGTCTTCTCTCCAAGCTTCTCAGAGGCGCGCTTCAGGCCCTCCGCCAGCGTATCGCCGATGCCCTCGCGCCGGACTATCTTCACCACCAGCTTGGAGATGGCCTCCAGGTCTCCCCACTTCAGATCTATTCCCCCCAGGTCCTCCTTGGTGAGCATCCCGCGGTCGTACAGCTCGAGCGCCCAGGCAACCACGCCGGAAAGGTCCTCGCTGTCCGCCCCCAGGGTATCGACAAGAGCCGTCAGGTAGGTCTGGAGGTCGTAGCCCGCTATCATCACATTGGCGCTCCACCCGCCGCCGTTGTCGTGCCTCATCTCCCCCACGTAGGGCCCGAGCGGCTCGTCGCGCCTCATGTAGGGGGCCTTGCAGCCGGTCATGCAGAGCGAGCAGCTATCGTTCCACACCTTGTACTGCTGCTCCATGACCACCGGGTTGCTCAAATCACAGATGGGGTCCCAGCCGAGCTGCTTGTTCTTGATCCCTTCCGTGGTGGCGTAGTACCTCTCCGGCACGGACACGTAGTGACTCCAGCGCCGGTTCTCCGCCACATAGGGACGGGACTCGCGGAAGAAGTGGGACAGCATGTAGAACATCTTCGCCGGATCGGCGTACTTCGGCGGACGCGTGCCTCGCACCACCACCCCCTTCAGGTTCTTGCTGCCCATCACCGCGCCGCCGCCGGTGCGGGCGGCGTAGTGGTAAACGTCGTGGCAGATGCCGGCGTTGCGGAGCAGGTTCTCCCCGGCCGGCCCGATGGTCAGCACCTGGAAGTTCTGGTCCGACAGCTCCTGCCTCACCTCGGTGCGAAGCGCATACTGGCTGGCCGGAACCAGCTTTCCCCACACATGGGAGGCGTCCCTTATTTCGACACGGTCATCCTTTATGTAAATATAGACGGGCCGCTTCGCTTTGCCGGTGACCAGGAGCCCGGCGCTGTAGCCGGCGTTGACCATCTCGGCGCCGAAGTGACCGTTCACATTGGACTCGCCACGCAGGCCGGTCAGCGGCGACTTGGCGCTGACATTGACCACGGAGCCGAAGAAGCCGGTTGTCGGCCCCACCCCGAAATAGACGATGTTCTCCACACCCAGCGGGTCCGACCCCTGAGGCACCCTGTCCCACAGGAGCTTGGCCCCCAGCCCTCTCCCCCCGAGGTACTGGCGGCACACCTCCGTGTAATCATGCACCTCCACCTTCTCCCGGCTCAGGTCCACTTCCAGCAGTCTTATCTTCTCAGCCATGCTACTCCCTCCATATCTCCTCCGGCAGCTTTACCGTCTTGTCCTTCGGCAGCGGGTACAACCTCTTGGAAAGGCACTCCGCTTTCATGTCAGGATGGATGCGGTCGAGGTGGCGGGGAAAGCGGGGCGCCAGAAACTCCAGCGCTCCATTGGGACAGATGTCCACGCAGGCCGGACGCCGCTTCCCGTCCTTCTCGCACAGGTCGCAGACCAGGGCGTAATCGTACTTGGGCGCGTAGAAGTGGGGTACCGCGGCCGGGCAGGCCTTGGCGCACGCCGCGCAGGAAACGCCCTTGCAGCGCTTGGCGTCAACCTTCGTATGAAAGGTCTCCTTATCATAGTAGATAACCGAGGGTATGACCGGGCAGGACTTCTCGCACTCCCTCTCCTGGGGCGGGCACTGGGCGCACACGTTCTGGACGGCCTTGGGCAGCGGCGTCAGATAGCGGTAGATTTGTATCCGCGAGAGCTCCCGGTTGAGCACTCCGAAGTGGTGAAAGGCACAGGCAATTTCACAGGCCCCGCAGCCGATGCAGAGGTCCCACCTCGCCTGAATATAGGCCACCCCCTCGGGGTAGGGCAGGTTCTCCATCCCCCAGCCCTCCCTGACCACCGCCACCGCGGCCGGCCCTGCGGAGCTTGAACTCTCCTGTCGCGGCGCACCCCATTTGTCTTTAGGCTTCATTGCACTACCCTCCAATTACCACAAGACTATCCCTACACTGTCATTCTGAAGCCATCCGCCACTGGCGGAGGCCGAAGAATCTCAGGGCGCGAGGCCTGCTCGTGCAACACCAACCCCACCCACAGATTCTTCGTCCCCTTCGCTTCGCTCAGGGCTTCGGCTCACTCGCTCCTCAGAATGACATTCATGACATGACTCTCACCGTGCCCCCCTGATTGAATGCCACAGAGCCCGAAACGGCTCATGCCTCAACGCCCTTAAGAGCACCCTCCCATGCCAGTCGAAAGCAGAACCCTCGGCAGCCAGCATGGAATCGACAACACCATCAGTGCCCAGCCATCCGAACAGCCACTCTATCTGACCATCGGTGAACCGTTCATGCACCCGCCGCGCCAGATAGCCCAGTTGCAACTCGCGCCCCAGGCTGGCCCGCCACAGCTTCTCATACTGGCGCAGCCGGGATGGGGAGAAGTCCTCCTTCTTGAGGGCTTCGTCCAGCACCTCCACCAGCGCCCGCG
The DNA here is from genome assembly GCA_030690705.1 of Dehalococcoidia bacterium. Classification (GTDB taxonomy): domain Bacteria; phylum Chloroflexota; class Dehalococcoidia; order JAENJB01; family JAENJB01; genus JAENJB01. The sequence goes on from JAUYGE010000164.1 coordinate 3,154, forward strand.
CCCCTATCAGTCCGTAGTATATTCCTCCGCCTGTCATCGGTTTCACCTGGCCCGCCGCCTCTCCCACCACCAGGACCCGCGGACCATAAGTCCTGGGCAAAGGCCGGAGCGGGATAGACCCGTAGCTTATCTTCCCCTCGTTCTTGATGACTTTTCCCCGTAGCCTGACATATTCCAGAAAAGACTTCAAATTCTCCCCCGGGTTGCGGCGAGTGAGAAGCCCGGCGAGAGCGCGTCCTTCGAATGTCGGCGCCAGCCAGGCGAATCCCGACCTGTCGGGACGGTGAAAATAGACCTCCACCTCATTCAGCCCATCGATGCCAATCTCGCACTGGGCGCCAACCACAAAATCACCGATAGTGCCCATGCCCAGCTTTTGCGGCAACGGGCTGCCGAAGCCGCAGGCGAGGACAACCACCTTCGCCTCCAGAGGCGCAGCCCGTCCTGAAACATCCACCGCAACCGACGAGCCCCCGGAACGTACCGACCTGACCCCACCACCCAGGAGGTACTCCACTCCTTTCCCCTGCGCCCAACGGGCCAGCTCGGCATCGAAGACCGGGCGGTGGACAATGTAGGCCTGCGTTTCCTCCTTGCTCACCCTGATAAGGCGACCTGAGGGTGAAAAAAGACTGGCCGCCCTGGCCTCCCGGACTATCGCACTGCCAGCCATCTGAGCGAGGGGCAGCATTGAAAAGGCCTCCCTCCCGATGATGCCGGTGCAGCAGACATCCTCGCCTATGATGTTCTTGCGCTCGCAGACGACGACGCGGTGGCCCCTGCCCGCCAACTCGCCGGCGGCGTAGCTGCCAACCGGCCCACCCCCAACTACGATGACATCAAACATCTTCTCTACCTGACGTCCACCCAGAAGATGAGTGTTTTGTAGGCCTTGTCATCACCATGGCATAGCCGGGCACGACCCGTATCCCCAGCACCGGACCGTCCGCCAGGAGCGCCACGGGCACCAGGACTAACGATAATAACGCTGCAAAAAGAAGGTCCAGCCTGTCACCTCACGACAAAATCTTATGATAACCCATAGTCCGGGCTCTTGGCAACGGGAAGGGGGTAACGGGTTACGCCCCGTGCAGTTGGCGAGCATACCCTTGAAGTCCGTGATTTGATTTGTTTTGTAGCAGGAAATGATTTTCTTCAGCTTCAGTGGGACGCACTCTTGAGTACGCAGGGCGGTCGCTCGGCGCCGCTCGAAATTGCCACAATACGCTCGATTCGTTTTGTCAAAATCAGTTGAATGAGGATGCCCCGGACCACTCTGCTCAGGAAGCTGCTGGGCGTTTTGTCGAATCCGGACTTTAACGAATGCCACTTCACCAGCAGCTTCGAGGCACCTTTGAGGATGCGATGGTCTCTGTTCATTGCGTGTTCCCGAATCGGTCTTGCGGAGAAGGCAAGGCATGGAGCAGGATAGCATAGGTGTTTCGAGTGAGCAAGGCGATTATGTCCTGCCGGCAGGGTGAGAGATGGAGGAAGAGGTCATGGGCAGCGATGAAAACTATTCAAAGCAGCGCTTGCCAGATGAGTTGGTTTCGACTAGTATTAGGTAAGCCTTCAGTAAAGAAAAGTAAGGTCATGCAATTCGACTACACTGATCATGCCGAAGAGAACATTGGTGAAAGAGGGCTTAGCAAGCAGGTGATAGAAAGCGCCGTAACGAACCCAGACGAGGTAGTGGAAGGCAGTCTTGGGAGAAAGATAGCGCACAAGATGATAGGAACCAAGCTGCTGAGGGTTGTTTATGGACAGCAGGGCAACGTTCTTATCATCGTCACGGCATACTATGCAAAGCCAGAAAGATATAGGTGAATACCATGAAGATAACATATGATCCCAGAGCGGACGCGATGAACATCAAATTCCAGGAAGGCAAGTATGATGTCAGCCAAGAGGTGGCTGACGGCATCATCATAGACTATACGAAAACTGGCAAAGTGATAAGGATAGAGATCCTGGATGCCTCAAAGAGGATGCCCAAGGAAAGCATAAGAGACATAGTTGTCGGGATGCCTGTCCAGACTCATCATCACATCGTGCACGGCGGCCGCTCGGCTTCCTCCTAGGCACCCCCGCCAACGCCCCCGTGCGGGGGGCGACGGCCAATTCAGTTTCTTGTCCTCAGGCTTCTCCATGTTTCAATCCACGCCCCCGCACGGGGGGCGACGCAGTTATCATACCGTTCAAAGACTTCAAAAGGGTTTCAATCCACGCCCCCGCACGGGGGGCGACCCAAGCAACACGCCGAATGGGAGGCAGAGTATGAGTTTCAATCCACGCCCCCGCACGGGGGGCGACTCGGGGTTGTCCGTAGTATTCTCGGTATAATAGGTTGCAATCCACGCCCCCGCCGGGGGGGCGACCTGTATGGAACAACCGAAGCGGGGCGAGCATGACGTTTCAATCCACGCCCCCGCA
>JAUYGE010000120.1 GCA_030690705.1 Dehalococcoidia bacterium
AGGGAGCATCGCCAGAGAGCTGGTCGAGACCTTCGAGCACAAACTGGCGGGCACGGAGCTAACAGTCGAGGATGTGCGCATCGGCGTCTTCTACACCGCCGTGAAGCTCTCCGATGGACACGCGGGCGTCGCTTTCACCCCTCGCGACCAGGCGGATACCGTCTGCTGTCCCCGCTCGGCGGGTCGCATGCCCGCTTCCGGCAAGCTGAAGGGAAGCAGTGTCTGGAAGCTGCTACCTTATGCCACCAGCGACAACTCGCTGCAGCGCGCCGTGGGCATCGCCATCGTCAACGCCCTTTCCGCCCGCTTGATGGAGACCGGGCCGGCGCCCGGCGCCGGGGTAATAATGGGCGCCGACGCCCTGGATGCGGTCAGCTTCCGACCCGAGGACCGGGTAGTCCTGGTAGGGGCCTTCACCCCCTTCATTCGAAAGCTGCGGCCACTGGTGCAGGAGCTTCTCATCATCGACCGGCACCCCCAGGCCCTGAAACCCGAGGAGATGGCCATGTGGCGCGCCCCCGAGAGAGCATCGGAGGTGCTTCCCCTGGCCAGCGTCGCGGTAATCACCGGCTCCGCCATGGTGGAGGGCGGCCTCGAGGAGCTTCTATCATTCTGTCACCAGACAAGGGAGGTTGTGCTGGCCGGGCCCACCGCCAGCATGTGGCCAGAACCCCTCTTCCGTCGCGGGGTAACCGCGCTGGGCGGTATCACCGTACGGGACGCCGACCGCCTGCTTCAGGTGGTGGGCGAGGGTGGGTCGGGGTATTTCTTCGCCGGCCCGGCGAGGAAGATGGCTATTGTGAGAGACAGGTAGGATTGACTACCACTGTCATTGTGAGCCCCAACTTTCTTGTCATTCTGAGTTCGCGAAGCAGAACGAAGAATCCGTAACCCCCGGAGGCGGATTGCTTCGCTTCGCTCGCAATGACAGGGACTGAAAGGAAGGTAGATGACGATCAGCACCAGAGTGCTACGCAAGATAATCACCATTGACGAGGAGAAATGCAACGGGTGCGGCGACTGCGTGCCCTCCTGCTCTGAGGGCGCTATCCAGGTCATTGACGGCAAGGCCAGGCTGGTAAGCGAGAAGTACTGCGACGGCCTTGGCGCCTGCCTCAACCACTGCCCGATGGATGCTCTCGCGGTGGAGGAACACTGGGGGGAGGAGTTCAGCGAAGAGGCGGTGAAGCAACACCTGAAGCAAACGGAGGAGGCCGCTCACCCCAACGCGGAAGCTGAAGCCGAAGCGCCTCTGCCCTGCGGCTGTCCATCCTCCAGCGTGAGACAGTTTGAAACGGACCACGGGCTCGAAGCGCCCGAAGCGGCCTCCCCTCTGGCTCGCTCCATGCTCACCCACTGGCCGATCCAGCTGTTCCTCGTGCCTCCCTTCGCTCCCTTCCTGAGAAATGCCGACCTGGTGCTGGCCGCCGACTGCGCCCCCTTCGCCTACGCCGGATTCCACCAGGACTTCCTCAAGAGCAAGGTCGTTGTCATCGCCTGCCCCAAGCAGGACGGGTACGACTACGCCCAGAAGCTGACGCAAATCCTCAAGCTGTCCGATATCAAGAGCCTCACGGTGCTGCACATGGAGGTGCCCTGCTGCTTCGGCCTAGTCCACTGGGCGGAGCAGGCAGTAAAGGCCAGCGGCAAGAATATCCCCCTGAAGCGCCTGACTATAGGGGTCAGAGGCGAGCTCTTAGTAAAGTAGGGTGGATGAAGTCCCGATTTGAGCGGGACGGAACCCACCATAACCTATTGAACCGGTGGGTTGCGCTCCGCTTCACCCACCCTACGAGGCTCCTGCCAAAGGGAATCCCCCCCGGGGTTACGGATTCTTCGCCTGACGCTCTGCTCAGGCTCAGAATGACATAATAGGAGATTGCTTCGCTTCGCTCGCCATGACGGGTGTTCTGGTGCTATAATTAGCCTTGTTTCCCATTTTCCGGGACGGCTAAGGTTCACAGCTCCGGCTACCGGCCGAAGTGGCGGAATTGGCAGACGCGCTACGTTCAGGGCGTAGTGTCCTAACGGACATGGGAGTTCAAGTCTCCCCTTCGGCACCATGGAGGCGCTTGTAGCTCAGTTGGACAGAGCGTAGCCCTGCGAAGGCTAAGGTTGCGGGTTCGAGCCCCGCCAAGCGCACCACTCCTCATTCCTTTCCTTCAGTCTTTCTGCCCCGCGATCGCTTCCGCCCACGTGGCTGCATGGTTTGCATGTACGAGCCTACTGTCATAAACTTGAGCCCAACTGTGGAGAGGAGCGTGAAGCGATGACCAACCAACCCAAATTAGCTAAGCTGTTCGAGCCCATCCGAATAGGCAAGCTGGAAATCAAGAACCGCATCGTCATGCCGGCCATGGCCAATGCCCTCGCCACAGAGGACGGCTACGTCAACGACCAGTTGCTGGCATACTTCGAGGCGCGAGCCCGCGGAGGCGCGGGACTGATCACCGTCGGCTTCACCTGCATTGACTTCCCCAGGGGGACCGAAGGCCCTCGACGGCTGGCCATCGACCATGACAAGTACCTTCCCGGCCTGACCTCTCTCACACAGACCATCAAGAAACACGGGGCCCGGGTTGCCATTCAACTGAACCATGCGGGAGGAGCGGCCCTCCATTCGCTGACCGGCTTTCAACCCATCGCTCCCTCACCTATCATCTGCCGCCCGGGCGGCGACGTGTGCCGCGCGCTAACCGTTGACGAAATCGGTCAGATGGTCCAGCTCTTTGTCCGAGCAGCCGAGAGAGCAGTCAAGGCCGGATTCGAAGCTATTGAGATCCACGCCGCCACCGGCTATCTGCTCAACGAGTTCCTGTCCCCCTATTACAACAGGCGAAAAGACAGCTACGGTGGCAGCCTGGAGAACCGGGCTAGATTCCTGATGGAGGTGGTGAAGACCGTCCGGGACAGGGTGGGACGGGACTATCCCCTGCTGGTGCGGCTCAACGGTCGGGAGTACATCGGCAATGCCGGCATTACCATCGAGCATACTTGCCAACTCGCCCCTATGCTGGAGAGGGAAGGCGTGAACGCCATCAACGTGACACAATACGGCTTCATCTACCCCTTCGCCAAGACGGAAGAGCCCCCTGGCGCCTACCTTTATCTGGCTGAGGCCGTCAAGAAGGCGGTCAACATCCCGGTGATCGCAGTAGGGCGGATCACTCCGGAGGTCGGCGAGAGGGCCCTCCTGGAGGGCAAGGCAGACCTGGTGGCCATCGCCAGAGGACTGCTGGCCGACCCCGATCTTCCCAACAAGGCGGCCGCCGGCAGATTGGACGACATTGTGCCGTGCATCACCTGCCTCACCTGCGGCGCCCTTTCTCTCATGGGGATGGCGGGCTGCTCCGTGAATCCCTCCGTCGGCAAGGAGAGGGACCACCAGCTGGCTCCGGCGCAGAAGCCGAAGCGTGTCCTGGTAGTCGGCGGCGGGCCAGCCGGGATGGAGACGGCGAGGGTCGCCGCCTTGAGGGGACACAGGGTGACCCTCTATGAGAGAGAGGCGAAGCTCGGGGGGCGGCTAAGACCGGGCTGGACCCTGAGGCTGGCCACCGGCCTGGTTCACGAGACCAACGT
>JAUYGE010000127.1 GCA_030690705.1 Dehalococcoidia bacterium
GCCCATCCATGGCAGCGCGCCGAAGAGAGCAGGCCAGAACATGGCCAACCCCATTGCTACCATCCTCAGCGTCGCGATGATGCTCAGGCACTCCCTGGCTCTCGAACAGGAAGCCAGCCTTATCGAGACGGCCGTCTCCCGCGTCCTGGAGGAAGGCTATCGTACCTATGATATAATGGAGAACGGCAAGCAGCGGGTGGGGACAAAGGAGATGGGGGAGCTCATCACGGCCAGGCTCTGAGCCATCCTACTGACGAAAGAACCGTAAACCGATGTCACGCATTATTCTATATGATACCACCCTTCGCGACGGCGCGCAGCGCGAGGGTATATCCTTCAGCGTACAAGACAAGCTCAAGATAGTCCGGAAACTGGATGACCTCGGCATACATTATGTCGAGGGCGGATGGCCAGGCTCCAACCCTAAGGACACCGAGTTCTTCCAGAGGGCTCCATCGCTGGGATTGAAACACTCGATCCTGGTGGCTTTTGGCAGCACCAGAAGGCCGAAGACTAAAGTGGATGGAGAGCCCACCATCCGCGCCTTGCTTGAGGCCAGGACCGGGGTAGTCACTATCGTGGGCAAGACCTGGGACCTTCATGTCACCAGCGTGCTCCAAACCACTCTGGAGGAGAACCTCCGCATGATCGCTGATTCCGTTGCCTTCTTGAAGGCAAACGGGCTCACCGTCTTCTTCGACGCCGAACACTTCTTCGATGGCTACAAGGCTAACCCCAACTATGCCCTGGAGACCCTTGGCGCTGCGGCACGGGCAAAAGCAGATTGTCTGGTGCTCTGCGATACTAACGGCGGCTCATTACCTTCAGAAGTAATGAAGTCCGTCAAAGCAGTACAGCAGCGATTCCAGGTCCCCCTGGGCATCCATGCTCACAACGATGCTGAGCTGGCTGTAGCCAATAGCCTGGCAGCGGTGCAAGCGGGAATCACCCAGGTCCAGGGTACCATCAACGGCTACGGTGAGCGATGCGGTAATGCCAACCTCTGCTCCATCATACCGGCCCTAAAGCTAAAAATGGGCATCAACTGCCTCAGCCAAGTGAGATTGGCCAAGTTGACCGAGGTGTCTCACTTCGTCAATGAAATAGCCAACCTGAGCCACGATACTCACCTGCCCTATGTGGGGGCTAACGCCTTCACCCACAAAGCCGGCTACCACGTTTCGAGCATCATCAAGTGCAAGGACAGCTACCATCACATCAAACCCGACCTGGTAGGCAACAAGCACGAGGTCCTCATCTCCGAGCTATCCGGCAAGGCGAACATCAGGTATAAGGCGCGTGAAAGAGGCATCGCCGCTTCTCTGGATGGCGAGAGAGCACAGCGAATAGTGGAGCAGATCAAGGAGCTGGAAAGCCGCGGCTTCCAGTATGACGGCGCCGAGGCATCCTTCGAACTCCTGGTGCACCGCAGTGAGCCGTCCTACCGGGCACCGTTCGAACTGGTCGATTTCATGGTGGTTGTCGAGAAGAGGCGACGGCCCCCCACCACTGCCAATGGGGAGGAGATAATGGCGGAGGCAACGGTGAAGGTGAAGGTAGGCTCTCAGGTCATGCACACCGCCGCCGAGGGCAACGGCCCCGTCAACGCCCTTGACCAGGCCTTGCGCAAGGCCCTGCTAAGTTCGTATCCCGAGCTGGCCTCCATCAAGCTGGTGGACTATAAGGTCCGCATTCTCGAGGAGACCGCCGGCACAGGCTCCCAGGTGCGCGTGCTTATCGAGTCCAGCGATGGCAAGCAGATATGGCGAACAGTCGGCAGCTCGTCCAATATTATCGAAGCTAGCTGGCTGGCTCTGGCGGATAGCCTGGAATATGCGCTCTTGAGGCGGGCCGGGAAAGCAGCGATTAAGCAGATTTCCCAAGCGGCATAACATGCAGAAGGCTTTAGCCCCTCCTCCACCACAACACTTTCTGCAAACCAGGGAGGGCGATTAGTCCCGATTACATCTGGATTCGCCCTCAGCTTGTCGAAGGGCTCACCACGAACGGCACCGACCTCATCCTGCGGAGGTTCCAAAACAACCTCAAATCATGCCCAATTGACATATGATTCACTGATGCTTTATCCTTTCATGCGACCAGATAGACATAGAAGGGGGGGAACCTGACTTGGAGACCAAGACAATTGATACCGACGTGCTGATCATCGGTGGCAGTTCCGCCGGCCTCTGGGCCTCTATCAGAGCCAGGGATTTCTCTCCACGCGTCACGCTGGTAGACAAGGGCATCGTAGCCAGCGCCGGCGTCAGCACTTTCATCCACGTGGTCGCCGCTCCGCTAGCCGAAGAAGATATCCTGCCGGCTTTGAGAGAGATCGTGGAGCGCTCCACCTATCTTACAGAGCAGACCCGCATGGAAGTGCTGTTGCGGGAGATGGGAGACCGTTTCCGCGATATGGAGAAATGGGGCGTCCCCTTTGAAAGGGACAGCTCGGGAAAGATCATCACTGCCAAGAGAATGGGCCAGAAGGTCACCTCCTGCGTCTTTATCAACGGACGGCCGATGATGCAGACCCTGAGGGAGCAGGCCCTGAAAAGAGGAGTCCAGTTCGTTGAGAGAGTGATCGCCACTGACCTTCTCACCTCCGACGGGTTGCAACCAACGAAAGGCCAAGTAGTCGGGGCAGTCGGTTTCCACACCATCACCGGACAGCCGTATCGCTTTCGCGCTAAGGCAGTCATCATGGCCAGTGGCCTGGTTAGCGGTAAGCTTCATATAGGGTACACCGATGGAGTGACCGGGGACGGTCAAGCCATGGCCTTCCGGGCAGGGGCCGAACTGCAGAGCATGGAAATGATAACAAACCCCGTCTTCCCTATCTGGGAGCGCAAGTTCTGCACGGGCGGTCAGGGCGAGTACATGAATGCCGGCGCCAGGGTCGTCAACAAGAACGGCGAGGACATCATCCCCAAGTACGGGCCCGACAAGGCAAAACCTTTCCTGACCAGAATACAGCTCTGTCAGGCAGCCGCCAAGGAGATCATAGACGGACGGGGCCCGGTGTACTTCGATATGAGACACCTGACCGACGGGGATATGGAGATCATGCGCCACGTCCTCCCGTCGGCTATGAAGGCCTTCGACGAGGAGGGTATAGACCTCCAGAAGCAGCGCGTAGAGACCACGCCCATAGTCCCCTACGTGTGCGGCGGGGGCGAGGGCGGTATCAGGGTCAACCTTCAAAGCGCATCGACCATCCCCGGTCTCTATGCCGCCGGCTGTGCGTCCTTCACTTCCGGAAATCACTCCTATATCATCGGCATTGCCCAGTCCTTTGGCTTCGTCGCAGGCTACCGGGCGGGAGAGGCTGCCGGCAAGCGGGCTGCAGCAGCTGGCGAAGCGGAAATAAGAGCCGAGCAGGCAGACGGTTTCATCAAGGAAGCCATGGCTCCCTTGAAAAGGAAGAGTGGCCCACGTCCTGATAAGATATACCTGTCGCTGAACAAAGTGTTTATCCCGTATCCTTTCAGTTTCTTCAAACATGAGACGCGGATAAAGACCAGCCTGGCGGAGATAGCCAGGGTGCAGAAAGAGGAACTGCCGCGGGTTAGCGCCAGGGACATCCATGAGCTGGTCAAGGCCAATGAGGTCAGGAACTACGCCACCCTCTTGGAGTTGCTCTTTCGTTGCGCCCTGGAGAGGAAAGACAGCCGTATTGGTCATTACCGTGAGGAGTACCCTTATCGAGATGATGTTGACTGGCTGAAATGGAGTATCATTCGCCAGGAGCGAGACGGACTTGCTTTGAGGTTCGAACCCGTGCCCGTGGAACAGTACCCGGTCAAGCTGGAAAAACGAGCACGCATCGACCCGCCGGTGAAACTCTCTTAGTGTCCAAACAAAAAGGAGGTGTGTCCATGGCTACCAAGAAGACCACGCCCGCAAAGAAAGCTCCCGCAGCCGCCGCAGCGAAAAAGAAGGCTGCCGCTCTGGCCAAAGCCAGGGCCAATAAAGGAGCAAAGTACTCCTGCGAGGTCTGCGGCCTCGTGGTCACGGTGGATGAGGTCTGCGGCTGCGTTGATGTCTGCGACATAGTGTGCTGCGGCGAGACGATGGCGCCCGCCAAGAAAACCGCCAAGAAACCAGCGAAGAAAAAAGCAGCCAAATAGCCCGACTCCGAACCGGCGCGCTTACCCACACAGCGGGGCTACGGTGTTAGCTCACTGTCACCATGGAGCCTTCCTCTGTCTTGACGACGTCAAGGCGGACGGGAAAGGCGTCCTTGAGTTCTTCGATGTGGGTAATGACAATTATCTTGTCGAACTCGTCCTGAATGGAGTTGATAGCCTCGACCAGCTTCTCCCTGCCGGAGACATCTTGGGTGCCAAAACCCTCATCGATGACGAGAGTACGCATCGGCGCGCCGGCACGCCGGGCCAGGACCTTCGATAGGGCGAGACGCAGGGCCAAATCAATGCGAAAAGCCTCACCCCCGCTGAACATCTCGTAGCCGCGCGTGCCCAGTTCATCGGCCACCTTGATATCAAATGTCTCCACAGTACCCTTCCCCGACTTCGTCGGCCGCTGGGTATCGATTCTAAGCGAAAACCGGTTGTCGCTCATGAGCTGGAGAAGACGATTGGCCTCCTCCTCTATCTCCGGCAGCGCCAACTCAATGACCAGGGCCTGGATGCCTTTCTTGCCAAAAGCCTCACTCAGCTCCCGGTAGATACCCTCCTCCTCCCGGGACTCCTGCAACAGTTCCTCCTTGTTCCTCTTCGAATCCAGCAACTCAACACACCGCCTCAGCTTCTCCTCCAACCCTCCTACCCTCCGGCGCTCC
>JAUYGE010000128.1 GCA_030690705.1 Dehalococcoidia bacterium
GGGTATTCCTTGCCACCGTTATAGTATACGCGATGACCGAGAGCTTGGTAGTAGGGTGAGAGGTGAAACAAACCAAGCCGTCAAGTGTTATGCATGAGGAGGATAATCAGTTGACCTGGTGGCTGTGGCAGGCAAGAGCACTGTTCTTGATCACGTTGGCCGCGATCTTGGCCTTCACCTCGGCTGCGTCGGCCTTTGCTGAGGCGCCCTACCAGCGTCGCAGTGCGACCGTGCTGATCGGCGATTCGGACTTCGGGAAAAGCTTTATACGGCGTGAAGTGCTTCTGATGGCAGTCCTCGACCGCTTCTTCGTCACACGGTCGTTTCAGCGGGGGCAGTCAATGAGCCGAGCTGCTCCGACTGGGTCCAGCTCACCGATGAAGGCAGCCCTGGAGGCGCCTCCCCAGGAACTGACAGGCGAAACGCTGTCGGGAGCGGACGTGCTCGTTCTGCCAAGTTGGAGCGTCGGCTGGGTTGGCACAACCGAAGGCAAGCGCCGGGTGACAAACGACCTCACCGCCGCCGAGATGGAGGTGATGGAGGGCTGGGTAACGAATGGCGGTGGTCTGCTGGTCATCGGCGGCCCCTCTAGCGCCAGAGAAGAGACCAACCTGTCCGACTTCCTGTCTCGCTTCGGCCTCGCTTTCGACCACGCCTCCGGCCAGCTCAACGAAGAGCCCATCGCCGCTCGCGGCCGGCTCCACGACCAGGAGTATGTGCTCACCCTTCCACGCTGGACCAGGTCCGTCGCCGGGGGCGAAGCCCTCCTGATCGCAGATGGCCGCGTGGCGGGCGTGGCTACGTCCTTCGGCCGAGGTCGCATAGCCCTTCTTGGCAACAGCCAGTTCTTTCAGAGACGAGAGATGCTGGGCCAACCAGAGATGGGGGGCATCGACCAGGGCGATAACATGGCCTTCCTGGTCGATCTTCTCGCCTATCTATCCGGCCAGACCCCGCTGAACGCTGTCGAGCGGCAGCACCTGGCCTGGGACCTTAGGCTCCTGAACCTGTCGGCGACCGTGGCAGAGGTGGACATCATGAACTACAAGCCCCGCTCGCCCGAAGGCAGCGACTTCGCCGGGGCAAGGAAACTGCTGGCCGCTGCCGACCGCGGCCAGCGTTGCGACCTCGGGCCAGGGTGCATCCCCTTCAGTATCGACCAGGTGTCCCGCAGCGACCTGGAGCAGGCCGCACAGTTCACCGACGCGGCGCTAGCCGCGCTGGACCAGGCCGAGGCGGATCTTGAACGGCGGGACTACAGCGTGGTCGAGCGTGCCTACCAGGAGTCGATCAACCAGACAGAGAACGCCATGGTGAGTGTGCGCCGGGTGCGCGATCGCTACGACCCCATCGGCCGCGCTCACTACTTGGAGACGCCCATCTACCCGGCGGTGCTTGGCGCAGTGGTAGGCGGGTGTGTCGTGATCGGAGTGGTAATGCTTGGGCTGATTCGTCGCTGGAGAGGGGATTACTGAAACATGCGAGTAGAGGCCAATTCGGCATTGAAAAGGCTCATATCTGAAGACGTGCCTCTTTGGGGGGCAGCAATAGTCGGCATAGCCTACGGCCTCCTGCACCTGCTGCTCCTAGGGGCGCTCGTCACCTTCGGCCAGCGTGCGGGCGGCTATCCCCTGAACCCGCTGGCCATCCTCGTCTACGGCATGCCGGCCGCTGCCGGTACGGTGCTGGCGCTGTGGCGCACGGTCCAGAGGCGCGGCGAGGCCACCCCTGTTCGGCTCCTGCCACTGCTGGTTCTGGCCATCTTCCTGGCGCCCAGCCTGGCGGGCGTCTTCTTTGCGACCGAGAGGCTACCCGGGGATCCTCTCAGCCAGTTTGGGCTCCATACAAGCTATCCACCCTACCTGGATGACGACGGCGCGTTTGCCTGGCGGAATGCGATGCTGGCAATCTGGATGGTCGCTCTGGCCCTGGCGGCCAACTGGCGGGGGCTCCTGGTCGGGGCCATGGCTGCACAGGGTCTTGCCCTCTGGCTGAACCCGGGCCTCATAGTCATGCTGCCTGCCGCTTTTGCGTGGGGTGTTCACCCGGAACTGCTGCCTCTGCTAGTCGTCCCAGTCCTGTATGTGGCGGGGGCAGTGGCCCTGGGCTGGAGGGGCCGGCGGATCGGCCGTGTACCTATCTGGCCTGTCGGCTTGATCGTCCTTGTCCTGGCCGTCCTCACGCTTGGAAACCTCGCCTCTGTCTTCTATTGGGTCCTCATCTTCAGCCTTCCTGTCCTCGCTTGGAGGCTGCACCGATGGGCTGCCAGCGAGGGGCCGCCGGGAGGCATGGCAGTAGCGGGAGCGGGCCTGGCGCTGCTGGCTGTTGTCAGCACCCTATCGTGGCCCTATCTGGGACCGGGCGGAGGCATGGGCGATAACTACCTGCCGCGGGAAGGACAGGCGATGGGCTGGATCGGCAAGACCGTGCCGGAGGGCGCCTACAGCCCGGCGGGCGACGTACTCCAGATCTTGAAGCTGGCCTATCCCTGGCTGCTTGCTGCAGCCGGTGCTGCCTGGCTTTCATCCACCGTCCGGTTAGCGCTGGGGCACGGCGTGAGGGCAACAGTACGAGCGGCGGGCTCGTCCAGTGGGCTAGTGGCGCTGGCTTTTGCCATGCTCTTCCAGGTATCGCCCTTTGCTCTCATTGCCGTCTACCCCCTGCCCGTCTACGGTTTTGCCAGCGCGCTCCCACGAATACTTGGTGAAAGCGGGCTTTCGCAGTTGCTGTATGTTGGCTATACCGCGCTGGCGTTGGGTCTTCTAGGCCTGGCCGCAGCGCTCCGGCGCAGTCAGCCCCAGAACCGGGGCTGGTTAGCCTTTGGCGCGATGGCGCTAGCCCTGGCGGCGGCAAGCATTCTGAGCGCCGGCATGGTAGCCGGCACGCTCCAGAGCCTGGAGGCCCAGCAGCAGTTCACGCTGCCCGAGTACCGCCAGGCCGCGCAACTTCGCCTGGCCCTGAGCCTGCCCGTCAACGCGGCCATGGCGGCCCTTGGCTGGGGGGTCGTTGTCTCCGGGCTGCGGGCTGTCAGGAGGCCGGGAACTGGCTCCGGCCTCTCCTCCCCGGCCCTGCGGCGTGGGCTGGCCGCTGCTGCCGGCATTGCTGTCCTGGCCGCCTTCGCCTTCTGGCAGTTCACCGCCATGCCCGTGGCCGAGACCTACCCCCAAGATGGGGCAACGGACGTGCCGACCAATGCCCCGGTCATCATCCAGCTTACGCCCGGCGAGCGCAACTGGGGACCCGGCATCAGTGCCAGGTACGCCGATACCGGTGAACGGGTGGTCCCGGGAACCAGCGGAGGCTTCCGCGGAGGAGGATCCTGGTTTGCTCCCAAAGATGGGTGGCGCCCCAATTCCAGGGTGGAAGTCCAGGTCTGCTGCGGACCCTTCACCCGCAGCTACCGCTTCAGCTTCACCACCGGGACCGGCCCGTCGCCGGATGTGCCGGCGCCGCCCGGGCCGACGCCCGCGCCAACCCCGGCGCGTCCTGCCCTCTCTTCAGGGATGGGCCAATGACCAGCAGAACATGACCCGTCTCGTCGAATGGTTCCTGGGTGTCGTCGGCGCGGCCATCACCACCGGCATTGCCGCCGTCTTCGCCCAACAGCAATCGTCAGTACAGGCGCCGGGAGGAAGCCTGTGGCCATTCCCAGGTATCGTTCTGCTCGAAATAGCCGTGCTTGGGCTGATGGGGCTGGTCGCAGTGGGCTTGGACAGGGAAGTGCTGACCTGGGCCGTGGTAGGCGCGTTGGTCGGCCTGATGTTCCTTGGTATCTTCTCCGTCGGGCCTTTCCTGTTCCCAACGGTCTCGGCCTTCCTCGTTGCCGCCTTGATGGCCGATCGCCGAAAAGAACGACATTCCTTGCCGAAACTCGGTCTGGCTGCAGTGACGATGATTGGGAATGCTGTCCTGCTCATCGGGCTGATAATGATTACACGCGGGTGAGGTTAGGGATGGGCGACATGGCCACCATAGGTGTAGGTGATGGTTTCGCCTTAGGCCTGCCCCCAGTGTGGGATTCCCCGGCAAGCGATGGACCGCCTAGCCACCAGTCGTAGAGCCGGCCCCAGTCCAGGTAGCCGTAGTTGCCGAACCATCCCGGGCTGGGAGTGAGCTCGTCCACGACTTTCTTCAGATCCGTGCCGTCGGCACGAATCAGCCATAGCTGGGCCTGGTCACCCTGAAGGCGGGGAAACAGGATGAAATCACTGTCGCGCGACCAGCGCGGCCGCTCATCTCGGAAACTGGGATCGCTTGTGAGTTGACGCCGCTCCGTGCCGTCACGTCCAATGATCCAGATTCGCCGCTGGGCCATGGCTGCTTTGGCCGGGTCCCCTCCACCAATCCCAGGCGCCGCCGGGACGCCGCTGAAGGCGAGCCACCGGCCGTCCGGAGACCAGGCCGGGAAGAGGTCCGCATGCCCGGCCTTAGAGAGCAACTGGAAGCTGCCTGAGGCTGTGATGCTGGTGATCTGCTTGTTCTCCCACGAGCTGCGGCCCGTCCCATCGACCAATGCCAGCCGCTGGCCGTCCGGCGACCAAACCAGGAAGTCCTGTCGGGCGAGCATGCCTGAGCTGATCCGAATCGGGGCGCCTCCCGTAATGGGAACTCGCATAAGGGGAGCGCCATCAGCAAGCAAGGAGGCCGACATCTGTATGCCTTGCCAGAAGAGCAGGCTCTGGCCGTCCGGCGACCATCCGGCCAGATAGCTCTGGGTCGCCAGTGGGTCGGGACTCAGGTAGACCTCCTGGGTCTCCGAGCCGTCGGCTCGTACCCGCAGTATCCCCTGGAGGGTTGGC
>JAUYGE010000130.1 GCA_030690705.1 Dehalococcoidia bacterium
TTTCCCTGAGTTCTGCCCCCTCTCTGACTTCGCAGGAGGCTTGGCGAATTCTTTGGATGATTTGTCCGGTTCATTGTCACACATAGCTGGGGCAGCCCCTCGTGCAGGCCAATCGCTTCTTGCAGACGCCACACACCATCCGTTGCCAAGCGATTCTGCCGCGATCTGGTTTACCGATCCGCCATACTACGATGCCATCCCATACTCGGATCTTTCTGACTTCTTCTTCGTGTGGCTCAAGAGAATGATGCCCGGCGATCCCTTGCTGCGCGATCCCTATGATTCAGGGAATCCTCTTACGCCTAAGGCGGCTGAAGTGGTCCAGTCCCAAAAGGACAGGGACACGTCAGGCCGGGTGAAGGACAAAGCCTACTACGAGGACGCTATGGCCAAGGCGTTTTCGGAAGGTCGCCGCATACTGAAGGAGGACGGAATCGCCTCTGTTGTTTTTGCGCACAAGACAACTGAGGGATGGGAGGCCTTACTATCGGGTATCGTCCGAGGAGGGTGGACTGTCACAGGTTCCTGGCCAATTTCCACGGAAAGGAAAGCACGTCTACTGGCTCGTGACACTGCTGCCCTTGCCACGAGCGTCCATCTAGTCTGCCGCCCCCGCCCTGACGACGCGCAGGTGGGTGACTGGGCCGACGTCTTGCGCGAGGTGCCGTGGCGTGTTGGAGAATGGATGGGACGGCTTCAGGCTGAGGGCGTGCGAGGCGCCGATCTCGTCTTCGCGTGCATCGGCCCAGCTCTCGAAATCTACAGTCGCTACTTGAAGGTCGTGGACACAGAGGACCGTGAAATACCGCTTGGAGGAGACCCTACCGCGACCGACCCGCATGAGCGAGGTTATCTGGCCTACGTGTGGGAAACGGTCGGCCGCGCGGCGCTTCAGCAAATCCTTGGCCGCGACGAAGGCGCCGGCGCACTTGAAGAGGACGCGCGCCTCGTCGCGCTCTTCCTCTGGACGCTGCAGAGCACAAATGGTGGAAATGGCGCGAAGGACGTGGAAGAACCTGCCGAAGACGAAGAGGCCGCGGCCCAGGACGAAGAGGGTGGAGAAGCGCGGACTCGCCAGCCGAAGGGCTACACCCTGATCTTCGACGTCGCACGGCGCTTCGCCCAGCCGCTGGGCATCCACCTGGACGATTGGGAGGGACGTATCATCGAGACCAAGAAGGGCGTTGTCCGGCTATTGCCTGTCGCGGAGCGGGCGAAGCAGCTCTTCGGTGAAGATGGAGCGCAGACCGTCGCCGACCGAATCGAGAAGGAGCCGGAGGCCGCCCAGCTTTCGTTCTTCCCAGATGTGCAGGCGGAGTCGAAACCGCGACGCGGGCGCCGCAAGATCACGATTACGGCCTCGGACGAGTCGATCTCTCAGAACCGCAACTTGACCACGCTCGATCGGCTCCATGTCGCCATGCTGCTCCAGTCGAGCGGCCGGGCGAACGCTCTAAGGGCCCTGCTGGGGGCAGAGCAGGAGCGCGGCTCCGAGTTCTTGCGGCTTGCAAACGCCCTCTCAGCGCTGTATCCACGTGAAAGCGAGGAGAAGCGCCTGTTGGACGCCATGCTGCTTGCGGTCCCAAGATGAGTGCGATCAGAACTCCACAAGCGGTCGTGATCGCAGGGCCCAACGGCGCGGGGAAGACATCGTCCGCCCCGGATCTCCTGCAAGAGGCCGTGGGGATCGACGCCTTCGTCAATGCGGACGTGATCGCCCAGGGACTCGCTGGCTTCAACCCGGGATCAGCAGCGTTCGAGGCCGGCAGGATCATGCTGCGGCGCATCGACGAACTGGCGCGAGCCCGCGATGACTTCGCCTTCGAAAGCACGCTTGCCGGTCGGTCTGCCTACCGGCTGCTGACGGGGCTGGTCAGGCTCGGGTACGATGTCCATATTTTCTATCTCTGGCTGCCGTCACCCGACCTGGCGGTCGCCAGGGTGCGCCGGCGCGTGGAGGCGGGAGGCCATGACGTGCCCGAGCCGGTCATCCGGCGTCGGTTCTGGAGGAGCCTGGTCAACTTCGACCGTCTCTACCAATCCGTCGCCACGACCTGGCGGCTGTACGACGCCAGTGTTCTCGGCGGCCGTCCGCTCATCGCGCACGGAACGGGGGCGCGCGAGCCGGTAGTAATGGATCGGGAGACGTGGTTGGAGATCCGCAAGCGGATCGAGGAGATGGCATGAACCAACGACCTTCGCGTGACATCGAGAGCATCATCCGGGACGGAACGGCGATCGATCGGGCCATCGTCGCAGCGCGACGCCGGGTGATCCTGCGACACCGGCAGCTTGGCGTGCCCCTCGTGATTTGGCGTGAGGGCCTGGTCGTCGAGGTCCCGCCCGAGAGTGTGGAGCTTCCTACCGATACGGGAGGCGCCGGGACCCCAGGCGGAGAGGGCTGAAATGGACCCCTGGTGGAAAGTCGTAACTCCCCGCAGAGAAGTCCGCGAAGGCCGGTCCTTCAACCCGGACGAGTTTGCCATAGCGCTCGAACAGGTCGTGGCCGGCACTGCGCCCGAGGACTACCGCGACCCGCGCCAGTTCTTCGAGCGTACCGTCTTCACGCGCGCCCTCCGGGAGCACGCCGGCATGGTACTGCGCCGCCTCGCGGGCGAGACCGCGGATACCGCCCCGGTGCTCACGCTCATTACCCAGTTCGGCGGTGGCAAGACCCACACGCTCACGGCGCTCTATCACCTCGCGAGGCTCGGCGCGGACGCCGCGCCTCTGCCTGGCGTCGCGGAGCTGCTGGCGGAGGCGCACCTGACTGGTGTGCCGAAGGCGAAGGTCGCCGTGTTTGTCGGCAACGCGTGGGACCCCCGCGACGGCCGCGAAACGCCGTGGATCGACATCGCCAGGCAGCTCGCCGGCGCCGAGGGTGTTGCGGCGCTGGGTAAGACAGCCGACCTGGCCCCGCCGGGCACCGAGGCGCTTGGACGTGTCTTTGAGGCGGCGGGCGGCGCCGTGCTCATCCTCTGCGACGAGGTGCTGAACTTCGTCAATCGCCATCGAACTCTAGCCGAGCCGTTCCACTCCTTTATCCAGAACCTCACGGTCGCCGCGACCGGCACCCCACGCTGCGCCGTCGTGATCAGCCTGCCGCGCAGCCAGGTGGAAATGACCGATTGGGACATGCTGTGGCAGGAGAGGATCACCAAGGTCGTGAGGCGGGTTGCCAAGGACCTCATCGCCAATGACGAGACCGAGATCAGCGAGGTCGTCCGCCGGCGCCTCTTCGAAGACCTTGGGAGCGAGGCGGAGCGGCGGGCTGCGGCTGGCGCGTATGCGGACTGGTGCTTCGAACGGCGGGCTCAACTTCCACCAGAGTGGACTGCGATTGACACCGCTTCCACGGAGAAGAAGACGCGCGAGTTCCTGCGTCAGCGCTTCGAGCGTTGCTACCCCTTCCACCCGGCCACGCTGTCGGTGTTCCAACGCAAGTGGCAGGCGCTGCCGCAGTACCAGCAGACGCGCGGGACTCTGGCGATGCTCGCGCAGTGGGTGGCGAAAGCCTCCCGCGATGGATTCACGACCGCCCGCAGCGAGCCGCTGCTCACCCTCGGCTCGGCGCCTCTCGACTCACCGGACTTCCGCAGCGTTGTCCTCGGGCAGCTCGGCGAGTCCCGCCTGGTTGCTGCGATCGACGCGGACATCGGCGGCGAGCAGGCGCACGCCCGCTCGCTCGACGCTGACTCGAAGGGCCAATTGCGTGACATTCACCGGCGGGTCGCGACGGTCATCCTGTTCGAATCGTCGGGCGGCCAGACCGAGAAGATCGCGCACCTTCCCGA
>JAUYGE010000147.1 GCA_030690705.1 Dehalococcoidia bacterium
TGATGACCGCCTGCCCGGTGGGCAGCGACGCCAGGATGAATGTACCCGGGAGGCAGGAGGGGCACTGGGGATGGCGGTTTACTCTGGACATGCTGACCGAGGTGATGAGAGACCGGCTGAGGGTACTGACCGTCACCCACGGGCGCAGCCTGGCCAGGAAGTGACCTGCCTTCTCCGCCTAGTCTTTCATCTCCTGCATTAGCTTTTGCAGAGTCTGCTCATAGACCCGCTGGACAGGCTCGCTGAAAAGGACAAAGACGACCTCTTCAGGTGACCCTTCGCGGCGGAGGAAACCTGTTACGGTCTTCAGTGCTATCTCTGCCGCCTCTATCACCGGGTATCCGTAGGCCCCGGTGCTGATGGAAGGGAAGGAAACGCTGCTCAGCCGCATGGACACCGCCAGTTTCAGACTCTCCCGGTAGGCGCTGGCCAGGAGCTCCGCTTCCTCGCTGTGGCCTCCCTGCCATACGGGCCCGACGGTGTGAATTACGTGGCGCGCCTTGAGATTGCCCCCGGTGGTGATGACCGCCTGCCCGGTGGGCAGCGACCCCCGTTCGGCCCGTATCTTGCGGCATTCCTCGAGGATAGTCGGGCCCCCGGCGCGATGGATAGCCCCGTCAACGCCTCCTCCTCCCAGGAGACCGGAGTTGGCGGCATTGACTATGGCGTCGGTATCCTGCCGGGTGATGTCCCCCTGGACGAGTGTAAGGCGGGTCTTGTTGATAGTGAGTTCCATGGTCCCTCCTTGAAGGAGGCTTGGGTGCCCTCTTCCGTGTCTCATTTTAGCATCCGCTGTTTCGTCATTGCGACCCTGAACAGGGAACATCACCGATTGCTTCGTCGCTAGACGCTCCTCGCAATGACGAATATGGGCATTGTGCCTGGCGGCTGCTGCTGCTAGAATGGCCACTGGTATCACCGACACCACCTTGAGGAAGGGAGGCATACCATGCTGGAAAAAGAGTCCATGACCACCGATATCCTGATAATCGGCTCGGGGATAGCAGGGATGATAGCGGCCATCGAGGCCAGGAAGGGAGGTGCCCGGGTAACCATCGCCACCAAGGGCAGCCTGGGCAGAGAGGCCTCCACCGCCGTTGCCCGCACTTTCCGGACCTATCACGGCGATGAGATCGGCGGCCGGGAGGTTCCCGGGTACGACGATGAGCCGGGCAAGCATATCGAAGACTGGGCCATGGTGCATGCCATCATCGACGAGGCGGAGAAACAGATTCAGAACCTGATCAAACTGGGCGTGCCCATGGTCTACAAGTCAAGCCACGCCATCTATGAGAAGATGCCCGTGTGGCGGCCTGAGGGCAGCGACAATGCCCACGGGGGCGCCATAGTGCTGGATATCCTGGCGCCGGTGGTCAGGCAGATGGGCATTGAGGTGGTGGAAGGGTGCCAGATCACCAACCTGCTGAAGGACGAGGGCAGGGTTGCCGGCGCTTCCGGCTTGCTCAAGGATGGGCGGTGGCTTTCCATCCACGCTAAGGCCGTGATCCTGGCTACCGGTGGCGCGGCCGGCATGTCCGAGATAGCCTCGGCGCCCCGCGAGATCGCCGGCAACGGCTACGCCATGGCGCTGAAGGCGGGGCTGCCGCTCAAGAACGTGGAGTTCAATCAGCTCTATCCCGTTGGACTGCCCACCCCTACCGGGCAGTACGTCCACTGCGCGCCGCTCACTCTCATGATGGAGCAGGCCGTGTTGAAGAATGATAATGGTGAGGACATCATCAAGAAGCACTTCGGCCTCTCAGTCCAGGATGCCATGGCTGTCTCGAGCATCAGGTTCGACTGGCTCCCGCGGGCGGTGGCCCTGGAACTGGAGCACGGGAAGGTCTGGCTCGACCTGACACGGGTGCCCGCTACGGAGTGGGGCAAGCTGCCGGAAAGGAACTGGAAGCAGATCAGAAGGACCCAGGTGGATATGAAGAAGACCCCTCTGCCGGTCATGCCCCTGAGCCATGCCTTCAGAGGGGGTCTGCTGGTAAGCCCGCGGATGCAGACGCCGATGCAGGGTCTCTACGCGGCCGGCGAGGTCACTGCCGGCTGGATGGCTGGGGAGAGGGGGCTGGGCAATCTGCCGAGTTGTCTGGCCATGGGCGCTATTGCCGCGCGAAACGCAGTGGCGGATATGGAAGGTGTTAAGGCGCCCCGGCAGGCCGGGGTGGTGGACGATGGACTGGAGGAGGCGCAGGGGTTGGCAAGGGCGAAGGGGCGGACCAGTGCAGTTGAGGTGGGGGACGAGATTCGCCGGGTGATGTACCGCCGCGCGGGGCCGGTGAAGAGTGCGGGCTCGTTGCGGGAGGGGCTGCGGGAACTGGAAGCCCTGGAAGCCAGGACGGCGAAGATGCGGTGCGCCGCCGCGGGTGAGCTGAGGGAGGGCCTCGAGACGAAGGCCATGCTCCTCGCCGGCAGGGCGATAATGAAGGCGGCCCTCCTGAGAACGGAAAGCCGGGGCGGGTTCTTCCGCCGCGATTTCCCGGACCGGAACGACAAGGAGTGGCTGCGTCCCGTCCTGGTCTCCTACGACCGGGCATCGGGAGAAGTACGGGCGGAGCCAGGCAAAAAGCTGGTGTTGCCCAAGGAGCTATGAAGGGGCGCTCGTTAGAACTGAAAGAGAAGGGAGATATTTGATGCTGGAAAACGAGTCCCTGTCGACTGACATCCTGGTGGTTGGCTCGGGTATAGCCGGAATGATCGCGGCTATCGAGGCCAGGAAAGCTGGCGCCGAGGTAGTACTGGCATCCAGGAGCAAGCTTGGCAAGGAGTCCTCCACCGCTGTCGCCCGCACGTTCGCGTTTGGCTCTGAGGAGGAGACGAGAGGCAGGAACATGCCCGGCTATGACAACAAGCCGGGTAAGTACATCGAGGATTGGACCCTCGTGCGGAGCCTCACGGAGGAGGCGCCGGGACAGATCGAAAACCTGATCAGGTTGGGCGTGCCAATGGTGCGGATCCCGGCTGACAAGGGCTATGAGAAATTGCCCGCCTACCGCCCGAAGGGAAGCGACGTCTCCCACGGGGGCGCTATCGTGCTGGATATCCTCGGTCCTGTGGCGAGCAACCTGGGGATCAGGGTGGTGGAAGGGTGCCAGATCACCAACCTGCTAAGGGATGAAGGCAGGATCGCCGGTGCATCAGGGCTGCGCCAGGATGGCGGGTGGCTTTCCATCCACGCCAGGGCCGTCATTCTGGCCACAGGCGGCGCTGCGGGAATGTCCGAGGTGACCTGTTCCTCGCGTGAGGTCTGCGGGAATGGCTATGCCATGGCGCTCAGGGCGGGCATTTCCTTGAAGAATATGGAGTTCAACGAGTACTACCCTGTCGGGCTGCCCACCCCCAGGGGCCAGTATGTCCATTGCGCCCCGCTCACCCTGATGATGAAGGGAGCCTGTCTCAGGAACGAGGCCGGCGAAGATGTCGTCAAGAAGCATTTCGGTATCTCCGTCCAGGAGGCGATGCCGACGACAACAATGAGGTTCGACTGGCTGCCGCGAGCGGTGGCCTTGGAGATGGAGAGGGGGAAGGTGTACCTGGACCTGACCGGTGTGCCCGCAGAGGATTGGGACAGGCTTCCGGAGAGGAACTGGAGACAGATAAGACAGACTCATGTGGACATGAAGATGACGCCTTTGCCCATCATGCCCATGAGCATCGCTTTCAGAGGGGGCATTTCAGTGGACGCGCGGATGCAGTCTTCGTTGGCTGGTCTGTATGCGGCGGGAGAGGTCGTTGGCGGCTGGATGGCCTGGGAGAGATGGCTGGGGTACCTGACCGCGTGTCTGGCCATGGGAGCCATCGCTGGACGAAAGGCCGTGGCTGGCATAGAGGGCGCGAAGGCGCCCCGGAAGGCCGGGCTGGTGGATGAGGGCCTCGATGAGGCGCGGGCGGTGTCCAAAGGGAAGGGGGAGACCGACCCCGGGGAGGTGGGCGATGAGATTCGCCGTGTGGTGTACCGTTATGGCGGACCGGTCAGGAGCGCGGCCTCGCTGGGTGAGGGTCTCCGGAAGCTGGATGACCTGACCGCCAGGGCAACCGGATTCCGCTGTGGTGGCATATCTGAACTGAGGGACGCCCTCGATGCGAAGGCGATGCTTCTGGCCGCCAGAGCGGTGCTGAAGGCGTCCGTGGTACGAACGGAAAGCCGGGGCGGGTTCTTCCGACGCGATTTCCCGGACCGGAACGATAAGGACTGGCTGCGTCCCATCATGGTCTCCTGCGACCGGGCATCAGGAGAAGTGCGGGCGGAGCCAGGCAAAAAGCTGGTGTTGCCCAAATAGCGGCGACGCCGGCGTCCCTTATGTCATTGCGAGTCGTAGGGTGGGTTGAGTCCGCGGAGGCGGACGAACCCACCGGATCGTCGCCGTGACATTGCGGTGGGTTCGCGCACCCGCCCGTCTGGTCCACTCATCCTCGGTGCGCTTAACCTACCCTACTGCCCTTTTCTGTCATTCCTGCGAAAGCGGGAATCCAGGGGAGGCCGGACGGTGAGTTTGCCGCCCCGCTAGACCTTCAGCAGCCGCCGGGCGTTGCCAGCCATTATCTTCTCGTAGTCCTTCGCCGGCAGCCCGAGTGACTTGACGATGCCCGGGTACTGCTGCAGCCTGACCTCGCCACCCTTGGGCCCCCAGGGGGCGTCGGTGGCGAAAACTATCTGGTCGATTCCGAAGGTATCGATGGCGCACCGGATGGCCGGCGGGTGCCCTCCGACGGCGGTGTCGTAGTAGAATAGCTTGAAATACTCTATCAAAGGCTTCTTGAGGGTCTTGCCGATCATCTCCTGCTGCCGCTCGTTCTCGTAGGTCTCGGTGGTGCGTCCCATCATGAACGGGATTAGTCCTCCGCCGAGATGATGGCTCACCACTTTGAGCGTGGGGTACTTCTCCATGATGCCCGAGAAGACCAGCCGGGCCAGCGCCAGCACCGTCTCAAACGGCCAGCCGAAGTTGTGCGTCAGGTCGAAGTCCTTCTCGTAGGTGCGCCCCGCGCTGCTGAACGGGTCTATCGGGTGGATATAGACGGGGACATCCAGTTCGACGGCGCGGGCCCAGAATGGGAGGAACTGCGGTGAGTCCAGGGGCTTCCCCCGAATGTGCGACATCACCCCGATGGCCTTGATGCCCAGGGTCTTCACCGCCCGGTCCATCTCTTTGAGGCCGCCCGAGTCCAGCAGGTCGAGGGGGATGCTGGCCGCTGACAGTATGACGCCTTTCGACTCCTCGGTTATCTTCGCCATGCCATCGTTGATGAGCCTGGCGATCTTGAGTTTGGTCTCCTTGTCCACATCGAAGGGGTTGGCGTCCATCTGGGGCGTGGCGAGTTGGTGGTCGTAGTTGTTCCTCTTGATCTGGGC
>JAUYGE010000157.1 GCA_030690705.1 Dehalococcoidia bacterium
TTCCAGGCCCAGGTAGCGGCGGAGAGGCAGGAGTTCGATATCAAGGATGTCATCCGGGGCATAAGCGATAAGCTGGTCCACCGCCATCCTCACGTCTTCGGCAACGTGCGGGTCAAGACCGCTGCGGAGGTGACCCACCGGTGGGAGGCGCTCAAGCGTGAGGAGAAGGGCAAGGAGACTTCCATTCTGGATGGCGTACCGCGGAACATGCCTGCCCTGGCCTGCAGCCAGGCGCTTCAGGAGCGAGCGGCGCGGGTGGGTTTCGACTGGCCGGATGTCGGGGGAGTAATAGAGAAAGTGGTGGAGGAGACCAGGGAGTTGAAGGAGGCTGCCACCCCGGAGCGGAAGGCAGAGGAATTCGGCGATCTTCTTTTCGCCCTGGTCAATCTGGGCCGTCACCTGGGCATAGACGCTGAGGACGCGCTGCGCCGGACCGGCCAGAGGTTCAGTGCCCGTTTCGGCTACCTGGAGGGAACCTGCCGGGAGAGGGGCGTGCCCATCGACAGTCTCTCCCTTGAAGAGATGGACGGGTTGTGGGAGGAGGCGAAAAGTAAAGGTGTGGGGAGCCGCGAGGGAGAGAGTCGGGGCGGGCAGACTTGAACTGCCGACCTCTTGGTCCCGAACCAAGCGCGCTGCCAACTGCGCTACGCCCCGGTACTGTGTCATTATAAGTTTCTGGCTTCGATGATACAAGTGATCATTCGGTCATTGCGAAGAGCGTAGCGGTGCAGGACGGTTGAAGGTGAAAGCAGGCAGCCCTACCAACTTATGTCACTCTGAGCGCAGCGAAGAGTCTCGGGGCAGTGGGGACGCACACCCACATCCAAGATTCTTCGGCCTCCGCCGCTGCGGACGGCCTCAGAATGACATGTCCGGGGGAGTGACAACGCGGCTGTTTTCATAACAATGACAGGTACAGGAGCCCCGCATCTGGTAAAATAGGTAATCAAAAGATGAAATACTGTGTTTTAATAATGGATGGCGCGGCGGGATGGCCCGTGCCTGGAAAGGGCACGCTGACCACTCTGGAGATGGCCCGCACACCAAATCTGGACAGCATGGTCTCCGAGGGGGCACTGGGAAAGGTGCGGACGGTGCCGCAAGGGATGGAGCCATCCAGCGCCTGCGGCTGTATGTCTATCCTGGGCTACGATCCGCAGGTCTACTATCAGGGGCGGAGCGGCATCGAGGCCAGGAGCATGGGTGTCCCGCTCCAGGAGGGAGAGATAGTCTTCCGGTGCAACCTGGTGGCCGTAGGAGATGGCAAGATGTGGAGCTACAGCGCCGGCCACATCAGCACCGGGGAAGGCCGCCAGCTCATTCACTCGCTGCAAGAAAGCCTGGGTGACCACGAGGTCCACTTCTACCCCGGGGTTGGCTACCGCAACCTCTGTGTCATCAAGGGCCGCGAGGATACCTTGCAGGCGATTTGCACTCCTCCCCATGACATTCCCAATAAGACTGTCAAGGGATTCCTGCCTCAAGGGCCGGGGAGCGAGTTTCTCCGGCGTCTGATGTCCCGCTCCGAGGAGGTGCTCCGCGACCACCCGGTGAACCAGGAGCGGCGGTCAAGGGGAGATATGCCGGCGACCACGGTGTGGCTTTTCTGGGGCTCGAGGCAGTCGCCCGAGCTGCCTCCCTTCAAGCAGCGTTTCGGCCTCAAGGCTGCCCTGACCTCCGGGGTAGACCTGCTGCGTGGCATGGCCGGGATGGCAGGTATGGCCAGCCTCGACATTGCCGGCGTGACCGATGGGCCCGATAACGACTACGCCGCTCAGGCGAGCGGCGCCCTGGCAGCGTTGCAGGAGCATGACCTGGTGGTCATTCATATCGAAGCGCCGGATGAGGCCGGGCATGGCGGCGATGTGAAACAGAAGATAGAGGCGCTGGAGAACATAGACCGCGAGGTTGTCGGCAGGCTGCGAGAATGGCGGGGTGATGCCCTGCGGGTCATGGTCTTGCCCGACCACGCGACGCCCATAGCCATCCAGACGCATGCCCCGGAACCAGTCCCCTTCCTCATGTGGGGTCCCGGATTCTCGGGAAACGGGGCGAAGCGTTTCACGGAGGTGCAGGCCGGCGTGACCGGCCTCTTCGTGACGGAAGGGCATGCTCTCATGAGCCGGTGGTTGTCCGCGGCCAGAGCCTGAGAAGGAGACGGAGATGGCGCTGATTGTACAGAAATACGGTGGCACCTCGGTGGGCGATGCCGAGAGGATCAAGGGTGTGGCCCGCCGCATCACAGCCGCCAAGGAAAAAGGCAACCAGGTCGTGGTGGTGGTATCAGCCATGGGCGACACCACAGACAATCTCGTCACCATGGCGCACCAGCTTAATCCTCAGCCCGACGCCAGAGAGATGGATGCTCTGCTCGCCACCGGCGAGGTGGTCTCCAGCACCCTCATGACCATGGCACTGGAAGCCATGGGGCACAAGGCCATCAGCCTCAACGGCATCCAGGCGGGCATACGTACCGATACCGCCCACAGCAGGGCGCGCATCACCCAGGTGGACCCGAAGAGGATATTGGAGGAGCTGGAGAGGGGCTTCATCGTGGTGGTGGCGGGCTTTCAGGGCGTGAGCGACGGGATGGACGTCACCACGCTGGGGCGGGGAGGCTCGGATACCACGGCGGTGGCGCTGGCCGTCACCTTGAAAGCGCAGAGGTGTGAAATCTTTACCGATGTGGAGGGGGTGTACACCACCGACCCCAACCTTATTCCCGAGGCGAAGAAGCTGGAAGAGATAGGCTACGAGGAGATGCTGGAGCTGGCCTCCTACGGAGCGAAGGTAATGCACTCGCGCGCCGTGGAGCTCGCTCAGCTTTACGGCATGCCCATTCTGGTGGCTTCCAGTTTTAGCGAAAATCCTGGCACTCTGATTCATGGAGGGATACCCATGGAGATTAGAAACAAGGTACGCGGTATTGCCTATGACCTGGATGTGGCCAAGGTCACCGTCATCGGCGTGCCCGATAAGCCGGGCATCGCCGCCAGTATTTTTGAGCCGCTGTCTACGGCGGGCATCAGCGTGGATACCATCGTCCAGAATGCCAGCGTCAACAATCTCGCTGATTTGTCCTTCACGGTGACACGGACCGACCTCGACAAGGCTATGCGTCTCATCGAGCCAGTGGCCAGGCTCATCGGCGCTCAGAAGTGCGTCGGGGACTCCAGCCTGGCCAAGGTGAGCATCGTGGGCACCGGCATGCAGAACACGCCGGGCTACGCGGCCAAGATGTTCAAGACCTTCTATCAGGAGGGCGTCAATATCCAGTTAATCACCACGTCCGAGATAAGAATCACCTGCATCATTACCGAGAAACAGGTGAAGAAGGCTGTGGACGCCCTCCACCGGGCCTTTGTCATGGAAAAAGAAGCCTAGATGACCTGGTATCTTATCGGCTCGCTGGCCGCCCTCCTCACCAGCTTCGGGTTTGTGCCGCAGATGGTCAAGATGTGGCGGACCCGGTCAGTGAAGGACATCAGCCTGCTGACTCTGGGCCAACTCGCCCTCGGGGTGTCACTCTGGACTGTTTACGGCGTGCACCTGAGGGACCCCATCATTATTGCCGCCAACATGATAAGCCTTGCTACCCTGCTCCTCGGGTTCCTCCTCTACCGCCGGTACTCGGCACGGAAGCGGACGTGAAGGCGGTTGTCCTGGTCGGCGGGGAGGGCACGCGGCTGAGGCCGCTCACCTACGACCTCCCCAAGCCCATGTTGCCGGTGCTCAATCGACCCTTCCTAGAGCATACCATCGCTTCTCTCGGCAAGGGCGGCGTCGAGGAGGCCATCTTAGCGGCAGGCTACCTTCCCGAAGCCATCTCCAGCCATTTTGGCAATGGCGCCGGCCAGGGGGTACGGCTGACCTACAGCGTGGAAGACAGTCCCCTCGGCACCGCCGGAGCAGTCAAGAAAGCTGAGCGCCACCTGGACGGCGCTTTTGCTGTCTTCAACGGCGACCTCTTTGCCGACCTCGACCTTCGCGACATGCTGGCCTTTCACGAATCAAGAAAGGCCAAGGCGACCATAGCTATGACATGGGTGGACAATCCCTGCCCCTATGGATGCGTGGAAACTGGTGTTGAGGGAGCGGTGAGGCGTTTTATAGAGAAGCCAAGGCCTGAGGAGGTGACCACCCACTGGATAAATGCCGGCATCTACATTCTTGAGCCGGAGGTGCTGGAACATGTGCCGCCCGGGACCCATCACATGTTCGAGACGGGGCTTTTCCCCTTCCTCATCGAGCGCGGCGAGACTGTCTTTGGCTATCCTTTAAGAGGCTACTGGCTGGATATGGGAACGCCGGAAAAGTACCTGGGACTGAACTGCGCCCTGCTTCAGGGCCGGGTGAAGAGCGCCCTTACTGGAATCATGGATGAACACGCCGTGCTGCTGGGCGAAGGATGCTCCGTCCATCCGTCGGCCCGGGTGGAGGGGCCGGTACTCATGGGCAGGAACTGCCAGGTCGGCCGGCATGCGGTAATAAAGGGACCGGCGGTTTTCGGCGCCGAGTGCTATCTGGGGGAGGGCGCGAGTGTGGAGAGGTCAGTGCTCTGGCAGGGCGTTAAGGTTGGCGCCGGGGCCGGCGTCAAGGAGTGCATCCTGGGCAGAGGAGTGTTGGTAAGAAGTGGAGACCAGTTAACCAGTCGCGCCGTGGTCAGCAGCCGTGTCCGGAAGGGGCAGACGAGGTCGGTCTCCTTCTTGTCTGAGTCAGGGGACTAGACCGCCACCACTTCCTTGACTTCCGGGACCTCTTCTTTGATGATGCGCTCGACGGCGTTCTTCAGGGTCATGGCGGAGAAGGCGCATCCCCCGCAGGCGCCCGTAAGCTTCACCTTCACGGTGCCGTTAGTGATGTCCACCAGCTTGACATCGCCGCCATCAGCTACCAGGAAAGGCCGCACCTTTTCGAGGGCCTTTTCTACTTTCTCTTTCATGTTGAACCACCTCCCTTTGGGCCGTTTCCGGCGCCTTCCCGGACAGACGGAATACCAGCTTCATAAGCCAATATAGCATAGCCCCCAGGGTGTGTCAAAGCTGGCGGCGGCATCCTTCCTTAGCTTTGCCCCAAAAGTGCCGCCCTCCTGTCATCCTGAGCGAAGCGAAGGATCTCCGAGTGGTGGGGCCTATTGTGCAACACTAACCCAACCCGGAGATTCTTCGTCGCTTCGCTC
>JAUYGE010000176.1 GCA_030690705.1 Dehalococcoidia bacterium
GTTCATGTATGTCACTGGAATCAAGCCGCTGCCTGCCACCTGGCTCAGTTCGTCCCAGGCGTCTAGGGCGTCCTCGGTGGGGGCCATGTCGGCCATGGAGCAACCGGCGTTGATGTTGGGCAGGACTACTTGCTGATGCGGGCCGCTGAGTATGTCGGCGGTTTCGGCCATGAAGTGGACGCCGCAGAAGACGATGAAGTCCGCCTCCTTCTGCCGGGCCGCGTTCTGGGAAAGCATGAAGGAGTCGCCCTTGAAGTCGGCGAACTGGATGATGTCCTCTCGCTGGTAGTGGTGGCCCAGAATGACGGCCCGCTTGCCCAGCTTCTCCTTGGCCGCGCGGATGCGAGGGTAGAGCGCCTCCGGCTTCATGCCCATGTACTCTTTGGGCAGCTTCTGCCAGCGGATGTTGGCCTTCTGCTCCTCTGCCAGGGGCTTGCTCGCCAGGGATTCATCCGTGCGGCAGAAGGCGGAGTGCTCGATCTCGGTGATGGGTATGACAGGCTCGCGAAGGGTAGTAGCCATCGTATTCACCCCTCCCGGGGGCATAGCAGATTGTTATTCGAGTATACGACATTGGTGAAGGCGGGACAACTTGAGAAATGGACGGTGCCATTGGTCAGTGATAATGTCAGTCCTTAACTGTTCAGGCAAAATGTCAGTCCATGGAAGGATTGATATTGAGCAACAGAGAACAGCGACGGGTGCAGGTGTTGAACAAGGTGCTGGTGAAGGAGTGGGGAGTGGCGCAGGCGGCGAAGCTGATAGGGGTGGGTGAGCGCCAGGTCTGGCGCCTCCTGGCGGCCTATCGTAGCGAGGGGGTGGCTGGCTTGGTGCATGGGAACCGGGGGCGTCACCCACCGCAGCGGACACTGGAGGTGGTCCGGGAGCGGGTGGTAGCCTTGGCGACCGGTCGTTATGATGGGGCGAACGATAGCCATTTCACCGAGTTGCTGCACGAGCGGGAGGGGATGACCCTCTCACGGCCGACAGTGCGGCGCATTCTGCGAGGTGCGGGGATACGGAGCCCAAAGCGGCGGAGGCCGCCCAAGCACCGGAGCCGGCGAGAGCGCTTCCCACAGGAAGGGATGCTCCTGCAGGTGGACGGCAGCTACCATGCCTGGCTGGAAGAGCGGGGGCCCTGGTTGACATTGGTGGCGGGCATCGACGATGCCACCGGCACGGTTCCGGCCGCTGTCTTCCGAGAGCGGGAAGATTCCCAGGGGTATTTTCTGCTGCTGCGGGATGTGCTGGAGCGCAAGGGCATTCCCCAAGCCCTCTATAGTGACCGGCACAGCATCTTCCAGCGCTCCGCCCAGGAGCCGGAGAGCTTGGAGGAGCAACTGGCCGGGGAACGGCGTCCTACCCAGTTCGGGGAAGCGCTCCAGACCTTGGGGATTGGGCTCATCCTGGCCCACTCCCCACAGGCGAAGGGGCGGATAGAGCGGCTCTGGGGGACACTGCAGTCCCGCCTGGTCACGGAGCTACGCCTGGCAGGAGCGCGGACGGTTGAGGAGGCGAATCGTGTGCTCCAGGAGTATCTGCCCAAGTTCAATAGCCAGTTCGCCGTTCCCGCCGCCCAGGGAGGGTCAGCCTACCGCGGCATTGAGCCGCACCTAGACCTGAACGGCATCCTGTGCTTCAAGTACTACCGGACGGTGGCTGGGGACAACACCGTGACCTTGGGAGAAATGACGTTGCAGTTGCTTCCTGGCGCTGACCGCGTCAGCTACGCGCGGAGCAGGGTGGAGATCCAGGAGCGTCTGGACGGCAGCGTGGTCGTCTGCCATCACGGGAGGGTCATCGCGACCCGAGAGGCTCCATCCAGCCCAGTCACGCTCCGAGGCCGCAGGTCGCGGGGGCTTCCAGGCGGCGAGCAGGGGCGGCGGCAGGTGTGGGGAAGCCCCCGCCATGAGGCGGC
Organism: Dehalococcoidia bacterium; assembly: GCA_030690705.1. Classification (GTDB taxonomy): domain Bacteria; phylum Chloroflexota; class Dehalococcoidia; order JAENJB01; family JAENJB01; genus JAENJB01. The sequence goes on from JAUYGE010000176.1 coordinate 1,919, forward strand.
CCACCTCCCCGCCGCCAACCCCCCACAGCCCTCTAAGCCAGGTCCCAATCACCCTTGGAGAAGACGAGCGGTACTGACAAAATCACTGACCAGTTAGCACTGACATTTTCCCGGGACAACGACAGCGGGGATAGCCGACTCTGAGATAGGCTACCCCTTTTTGGTGCTTTCCAAAGTGACTTGGGTCGCGGTGGTTGACCGTCC
>JAUYGE010000178.1 GCA_030690705.1 Dehalococcoidia bacterium
CGGGTTGCAGCGGGTGGCGATGGCCCACAGGATGTCGTCGGCGCTGGTGATGTCGACGTCCTCGTCGACCACCGCGGCCAGCTTGAGGGTGAAGGAGTTGGCGATGGCGGCCGCCAGGATGGTCCTCTGGTAGCCCTCATAGCGGTAGGCGCTCTTGTTGACCTGGAATATGATGGAGCCTCCCCAGGCCGCGGCGCCGGGAATGGTGTTGGCATCGACCACCAGGCCGGGTGAGGTGCGCTCGGCCATTTCCATGAATGAGGCTGCCCTGAACGGCGAGCACATATTGTCGGCTTCTGGTGAGCGGGAGAACGGGGTGAAGAACATGGGGTGGTCCTTGCGATGGGTGATGGCGGTAACCTCGAACTTGAACCCTCGCCACGCCGAGCCGACGTACCCCGTCCACTCCTGAAAGTAGGGGACGATCCCCTGCTGGCCGAGCTTCTCGGCCTCTTCGGACTCCCACACCTTCTCCTTGGTATTGAGATAGCCTTCGATCACCCACTCCGCCTCGGCCAGGGCCATGGCATCTACTGTCTTGGCCTTGACGATGTTCACCGGGGCACCCTGCAGGGCGCCGGCGAAGCCGAGCTTATCGGACTCCAGCGGTACGACGGCATGGACGAAGCCGGTAGAGGCCACCATGAGCACCGCCGGAGGGTTGCAGATGTTGAGGGTTACCGGTATCTTCTCGCCCTTGTGCCTCCACGCGATCTCTTCGGTGGTGGAGCCGATGCTGGGCATGGCGGCGCCCCAGTCCTTGCCGCGGAAATGGGTCCTGGTGAAGGCGATGTGGGTGCCGCCGTTGGTGTATTTGCCCGTCAGCAGCCAGTTGCCGCTGGGTAGGATGCGGCCGGCATCGCTGGGATGGTACTTGGTGATGGGGATGGTGCCCAGGACGTCGATGTCCTTGGTGATGACCACTTCCTGGGAAGGCGCCTCCGTCACCACTTTGGGCGGCAGCGGATGCTTCATGGAGTCCCAGCACTTCTTTCTCAGTTCCTTGAAGTTCTTCACATCGAACATGCCGCAGACGTTCTTCTCTCTGGTGAAGACGTTGCCCACGTCCCTCTTGCCGGGGAATCCCTTGATGTTGTTGAACACGAGAGTCGGGCCACCCTCCATGGCCGCCTGGACGCCGGCTATCTCGTAGATGATGTCTATCTCGTTGTTGACCTCAATCAACTCATCCTGGGATTTCAACCATTCCAGGGTTCCCCTCATACTGCTTACATCTTTTTTCGCCATTTCTTCCTCTCTTTCTGCTGAGTATCTATCAACCTCTCACCCCTGCCCCTCTCTC
>JAUYGE010000180.1 GCA_030690705.1 Dehalococcoidia bacterium
GAGGGCCGTCCTTACCGGCAAGGATGTCCCCGAAGGCAGGATGGGGGTCATACAGGACCGCCCCCTGCTGGCGCAGGACGTGGTGCGGTTCGTGGGAGAGCCGGTCGCCATGGTCGCCGCCGAGAGTCTGGAGATAGCCGAGGAGGCCCTCGACCTGATCGAGGTGGACTACGAGGAGCTGCCGGCGGTCTTCGATGTGGAGGAGGCGATGAAGCCCCGTCCCGGGGTGGTTGTCCAGCCCGGCCATGGCCGCCTTCCTGGCATGGCGTCGTACGCGGGCCAGCCGTTCCACGCTGAGGCCAAAGAGGAGCAGTCGAACGTCTACCGGCATTTCCACCTGGATGACGGGGACGTCGAGCACGGTTTCAAGGAATCGGATGCCGTAGTAGAGAACCGCTTCGTCGTCACCAGAACGCAGCATTGCGCCATGGAGCCGCACTGCGCCATGGCCCGTCCGGAGCCTGACGGCGGCTTCACGGTCTGGGCGAGCGAGCAGCACCCCTACGAGGCCCAGGGGTTTCTCAGCCGCATCTTCAAGCTGCCCCTTTCCAAAGTGCGGGTCATCACGCCCTACATCGGCGGCGGCTTCGGGGGCAAGCTTTTTGTCATGGCATCCCCCTGGGCGATACTGCTGGCGCAGAAGACGGGGAGGCCGGTGAAGGTGGTCTACAGCCGCGAGGAGGTCTTTGTGGATGGCCTCACCGATGTGTCCATGGTGATCTACATCAAGGACGGGGTGAAGAAGGACGGACGGCTCTGGGCGCGAAAGGTGAAGGCCGTGCTCAACTGCGGCGCTTACAGCGGGCGCGTTCTCGTAATTAACGACTTCTTGCCCCTGACGGCGACGGTCAACTACCGGATTCCTCATTTCTCCTGGGACTCCCACTGTGTGGCCACCAACGAGCCCGTCTCCGGCCCTTTGCGCGGGTTTGGCGGCGTCCAGCTTATCTTTGCCATAGAGTCCCAGATGGATATGCTGGCGAAGGCCGTCGGGATGGACCCCTATCAGTTCCGCCGCTTGAACCTGTACAAGGAGGGGGAAAAGAATCTCCTCAGTCAGACCACCTACGCCTCAGAAGCCCAGGAATGCCTGGACAAGGTGGCTGGGTGGATAGGCTGGGCCGGCAAGTCGGAGAACAGGGAAGAGGGGTCATGGAGGATGGGCCGGGGCATCGCCGCCCAGGCCAAAGGCGGTGTGGTCGGTCTCTACAGCCTGGTGGATGTCAAAGTGCATGCTGATGGGACGATCGAGATAAGGCACAGTGCCACCGAGGTGGGGCAAGGATGCCACACCGTCCTGGCCCAGATGGCGGCCGAGGAGTTCCAGACCTCCGTGGACAAGGTGAGACAGATTTGGGCCGATACGGCGGTGACGCCCTACGACATCACCTCCACGGCTGACCTGACCACCTTCAACACGGGGAACAGCCTCCTGCGGGCGTGTCAGGATGCGAAGCGCCAGATATTCGAGCTGGCTGCCGAGAGGCTGAAGGCGCGGGCGGAGGAACTGGAGCTGAAGGATGGGACGATTTACGTCAAGGGCAGGGTTGAGGCGGCGCTGAAGCTGGGTGACCTCTTCGTGCCGGGAGGCGGCGGCACCGCCCGGAAGGGCGAGATTATCGGCCACGGGGTATATGCCGGCAGGGCGATGAGCCCTGAGGAGAGGGGGAAGAGGCTAAAGACCTTCGGCGTGGACTACACCGAGAGCTACGGCGCCTGTGCGGCGGAGGTGGCGGTGAACATTGAGACGGGGGAGGTGAAGGTGCTGAGGCTGGCGCAGTGCCACGACATGGGAACGCCGGTAAACCCTCAGGCATGCGAGGCGCAGATGGACGGCGGAACGGGGATGGGGATAGGGCGGGCGCTGTATGAGGACATCGTCATAGAGAACGGGGTGACGGTGAACCCGAACTTCGTGGACTATAAGCTGCCGTCCATCATGGAGGTGCCTCTGGAAGACAGGGTGGGCTCGATGCTGCCCGGGGGCGTTCCTCACAAGGACGGGCCGTACGGCGCGAAGGGTTTTGGCGAGTCCACCAGTTGCGATGTCGCCCCTGCCATCGCCAATGCCATATACGACGCTGTCGGGGTACGGGTCCTCGATTTGCCCATCACCAGGGAGAAGGTGCTGGAGGCATTGAAACGGGCGGGTTGATGCGCCCTTCTTGACAGGGTAGAGGTGCGGTGCTATATTCGCCCAAGTCTCGGGCGGCGTTCATGGGTGCGCCCGTTTCTGGCCTCGAATCATCCCCGATTTGTTGTGAATTTGCGCAAGCAAAGGAGGGTAGTTCATGGCAAAGAAGCTTATCCAGCCCAAGGGACTCTTCGACAGTCGCGGCACTTACGGCTACTCCTTCGCTGTTCAGTCGGACAACACGGTCTATCTCGCCGGCCTCGTGGCGCGGGATGCCAAGGGCAATCTGGTGGGCAGGGGTGACATAGAGGCCCAGGTGGACCAGATCTTCGCCAACATGAGGGTCATCCTCAAGGAGGCGGGGGGCAGTCCCAAGGACGTTGTCTACTATACTATCTACACCAAGGACATCCGTCAGTACAGGGACGACTGCAAGCGTTTCTGCGACAAACACTTCGGCAAGGGTGTCTATCCCCCGGCTACGCTGGTACAGGTGTCCAGTCTGGCTCCCGTGGATGCGCTTTTGGAAATCGCCGCGGTAGCGGTGATAGATAAAGAGAAGAAGGCTAACAAGGGGAGAGGCCGGAAGGTGGCTTAGGTGCTGGTGTCGAAGGTGCCGCCGGATGGGCAAGAAGAGCGAAGCCCGTCTTCAAACTATTCCCCTTTCGTTTCTTCGAGGTGAGTTGAATCGGTACCGGAAGCATCAAGCGCTCTCTGAGTTTGATTGGATATTTTGTCTATTGGAGCGCATTACGCAGCATAAGTGGGAAATCCCGGTTAGGGCACCTCAAGAATAGGAGGCTCTAAGAGTGAGGAGAGAACAGATGGAGAAAACGACCAGTAAGGTTTCCTCTTCTGGTTCTGGAAATGCTCAGGCCCCGGGAGAAGAGGCCTGGGTGCCGACCGTTTGCTCCAACTGTTACAACGGGCCTGATTTGATAAGGGTGCGCACGGTTGGCGGCGTGGCGATTGGCATGGAAGGCAATATGGAGGGAAAGAACATCGCCGGGCTCTCGAGGACCCAGGCCACCACATGCCCCAAAGCCCACCAGTTGCTGTGGAAGCTCTACGACCCCCACCGGATCAAAGGGCCGCTGAAGAGGACTAATCCCGAGAAGGGGAGGGGCATAGACCCCAAAAGGGTGGAGATAAGCTGGGATGAGGCTGTGGAC
>JAUYGE010000181.1 GCA_030690705.1 Dehalococcoidia bacterium
AGATCACAATCCGGGTCCGGCTTCTCATAGTTGATAGTCGGCGGGACAACGCCGTCCCTCAGGGTCAAGCAAGCGAAGACAGCCTCCACAGCCGGTGCCGCGCCGAAGGAGTGCCCCACCATGGACTTGTTCGAGCTTATCGCCAGTTTCCTGCTATGTTCTCCGAAGGTCAGCTTGATAGCCAGTGTCTCGGAGCGGTCGTTCATCCGGGTAGAGGTACCATGAGCGTTGATATGGTCAATGTCTTCCGGCCTCATTCCCGCATCATTCAACGCCATCGCCATACATCGCGCCGCCGGCTCACCGCTGGGGTCGGGAGAAGTGATGTGGAACCCGTCGCTGTTGGAACCGTAGCCCACCACCTCGGCATAAATCTTCGCCCCCCTGCGCAGGGCCGTTTCCAGGTCCTCCAGGACAACCACCCCTGCTCCCTCAGCCATCACCATGCCATCACGATCCTTGTCAAAGGGACGGCTGGCCCTGGCCGGCTCGCTGTTCCTCGCCGAGGTGACCTTGAGCGCATCCAGGCCGGCGAACATCACCGGGGTGACCGGCGCCTCCGCCCCACCCGCAAGAGCCACATCAATCACGCCGTTCTGAATCAGTTTGAAGCTGTCCCCTATGGCATTGTTCCCCGCCGCACAGGCAGTCACCGGACACAGACTCGGCCCTCTGGCCCCGAACTGCATGCTCAGTTGCGCTGCGGCCATGCTGCCCAGAAACCCTGGCACAAAGAACGGCGAAACGCAGTCGGCCGCGCCCTGAGCCAGGAGCCTGGAGTTCTGTTCCACCGAAGACACGCCACACAGCGCCGTGCCAATAGCCACTCCCGTCCTATGACAGTTGGCCGGGGTGATCAAGAGCCGCGCGTCCTCCACGGCCATCCGGGCCGCGGCTATCGCCAGGATGATAAAACGGTCCATCCGCCGGGACACCTTCTTATCCATAAAGTCCTCGGGATGGAAGTCTTTCACCTCCCCGGCAATCTTGCTCCGGAAAGGACTGCTATCGAAGGCCGTGACCAGCCCGATACCGGACTTGCCCTCGCACAAAGCCTTCCAGCTCTGCTCCGCCCCCACCCCTATCGCTGTCACCGCGCCCAGGCCGGTGACCACTACTCTTCTACTCATATAAAGGGGCCTCTCTCCAAAGAATTCTCCCTCTATCCCGATTTCATCGGGACGGGAGCCCTCTCCATCACAATCCTGGCATCCACCGCCACCGCGTCATCCCGGTAAAGTAAGACGGGGTTCAGGTCCATTTCCCTTATTTCGGGGTGCTTTTCAATGAATCTCGAGATGTCCAGCAGGAACTTCTCCAGCACCTCCAGATTAGCAGCCTCCTGCCCCCGCCGGCCCTGAAGCATCGGGTAACCCCTTATCTCCGCGACCATCTCCATAGCGTCTCTCCTGCCTATGGGTACCACCCTGAACGAGACATCTTCCAGGACCTCCGTCCATACGCCACCCAGACCGAACATCAGCACCGGCCCGAACTGCGGGTCCCTGAACATGCCAATAATGACCTCGATACCCGAAGGCGCCATCCTCTGGACAGCGACCCCGGTAATCCTGGCTCCAGGCTGGCGCTCTCTGACCGCAGCCATGATCCCGGTGTAGGCGCGCCCGAGGTGGGCGGCACTGTTAATGGAAAGTCTAACTCCACCCACGTCGCTCTTGTGCACGATGTCGGGCGAGACCACCTTCATCACCAAGGGGAAGCCAAGCTGCTTGCCGCACGCAATGGCCTCCCTCCGTGAGACCGCCAGCCTGGTCTCCACCACCCTTACCCCACTGGCCGCCAGCAAAGACTTGGCTTCAACCTCCGTGAGTTGGAACTGTCCCCTATATCCTGCCTGCCTGCGAAGCTCCGTTCGAGCAACCATATAGTCGCAGATTTTACTATGCCTCCCTCCAAAGCACAATTCCGCCCACTTCAGGCCCCCTTTGTTGTCCCCGAAAAAGCACTTGTGATAGAATGGCAAATGAGCCGGGGAAGGATAAGGATAATGAATGGTTAGCTACCCCGTTCTGGTCCTGAATCAGAACTATGAACCGCTGAACATCTGTCGCGCCCGGCGCGCCGTTTCACTCCTTATTCAAGGCAAAGTCGAGATCCTCGAGAATGGGCGGGGATTGCTCCGCTCGGCGCAACATGTCATCCCCCTCCCCTCCGTAGTCCGCCTGGTCTACATGATACAGCGGCCCTATCTGAGACGGAGGCTGACGCGACTTGAGGTCTTCACGCGCGACAGGTTCACATGCCAGTATTGCGGGCAACAGAACAAGGACCTGACCATTGACCATGTGGTTCCGCGCCACCAGGGGGGCCAGCACAAGTGGGACAACGTGGTCACCGCCTGCATACCCTGCAACCACCATAAGGCGGGACACACGCCAGCCGAGGCAAGAATGCTGCTGCTCCATCCGCCCAGAGTCCCTCACGCCGGCTTCGCCATCCCCTACAGTTACCTGCCGTCGCCGGAGGAATGGCAAAAGTACCTGCCAGGGGGATAGCACTCCAGGTCAGGCAGGAGCAGCGGGGTTCCCCGGAGACTGCCCTGTTGCAGCCGGAGCCGCAGGATTCCCCTGAGACTGACCTCTTGCCGGTGCACCCACCGGATTGGGCCTTTTCCCCTTTTGCCTCCTGAAGATGGGAGCTTGCTCCAGCACTTTGACCTCAGCGGCCGGCAATTCCACCGTCGCCCTGCTTTCGAGTTCCACCACCACGTTCCCTTTCAGGACGTTCAGGTGGATAACATGGCCCTCGCCCGATTCGGTGGCCACCTTCTGGCCGACCTTAGGCATGACGGACTTTGACGCCCGGTAGAACTCGTTTTCATAAGCCAGGCAGCAGAGCAAGCGCCCGCATACACCGGATATCTTCGCCGGATTAAGAGGCAGATCTTGCTCCTTCGCCATCTTGATCGACACGGGGTCGAACTGAGTCAGGAAAGTGGAGCAACATAATCCCCGGCCGCAGCGCCCCATTCCACCCAGTGTCTTCGTCTCCTCTCGCGGTCCCACCTGCCTGAACTGTATCCTCGTTCTCAGGTCCCTGGCCATCTCATGCAACAACTCCCTGAAGTCCACCTTCGTGTCCGAGCCGAAGGAAACCGTCAGGTGACTGCCGTCGAGATTGTATTCAACACTGGCCACCTTCATGGGCAACCCCAACTTGGTAGCACGCCTTCTGCACTCCAGCAGAGCGGCCTCCTCCTGGCCCTTCCACCTTGCCGCCTGCTGGACGTCCTTTTCTTCGGCCTTTCGAAGCACCACCTTCACAGGCTTCTTCTTCTCGAACTCCTCAGGCAGGACCTCCGCCGGCGCGATGACCACCTGACCCAGTTCGAGTCCGTGGACGGTCTCCACCACCACTCTGTCACCGGCCTTCAGGGCTATCCCCGCAGGGTCAAAGTAGTACAGCTTGGTTGTCGGCTGAAAACGGACCCCTACTATTTCCGGCATACCTCAGGCCCGATAAGATGGCAAAAGCACATCTTCCTTAGTTTCTTCCCGGTTCCCATTGGGTAAGTTCAGCATAAGTACCTCCAGTGCCAGGCGAGCATTGGCATTCCACCTCAGCTGCTCCCGGGCCGCGATTAGATGACGGATAAAGCCGGCTATCTCCTGCAACGAATAGGCCCCCGCCCACTCCCGCAGGATCTCTTCCTGGTCGAAGTTGACGATATCGGAAGCCAAGCCAGCCCTCACCAGCAACAGGTCGCGCCACCAGTCCAACCACATCTCCAGAATTTCGTTGACCGCAGCCCGGTCCTTCTCAAAGCGGCCCGCAAGCTCAGCGGCAAAGGCAAAACGCTCTTCCAGCCCCGAGTCCAGTACCCTCGTCAGAGTCGTGAGCAACTCGCTCCGTTGCTGCCATGACCCTTCGTCCCCGGCGATGTTCAACGCCCATCCCGGGCAACCCTTGCTCAGCCGGGCGACTGTCCTGGCCTTTTCGGCGTTGACCTCGCGTTCCCTGAGAAAAGCCTCAACAGTTGATAAAGGCAATGGTTGAAGCTCAAGCCTGATGCAGCGCGACACGATAGTCGGCAAGAGCCCACTCTCCCTGGCGGTCAGCAAGAGAAAGAGCACCCGCGCGGGAGGCTCCTCGAGAGTTTTCAATAAGCAGTTCGCCGCCTCTCCTGAAAGACACTCGGCGTCATTGATGATGAATACCTTGTAGCGGCCTTCGAAAGGCGGCAAGCTGGCCGCGCGCAATATCGCCTTGACGCCGTCGATGCTGATCTCCTTGCGCGTCTTGCCTTCTTTCGACGCCTTCTCGGTATCCAGACCGACAATCATCACATCGGGATGCCGGTTTAACAGAATGCGGCGGCAGGCGGAGCACTGACCGCAGGGCGCCGCCTCTCCGGTGCAATTCAACGCGCGGGCCACGTCAAGAGCCAGCGTCATCTTCCCGACGTGGGCACGCCCCACAAGGAGATAGGCATGCCCCAGACGGCCCTCCCTCAGGCTGCGCTGGAATATCCCTACGGTCCTGTTATGTCCTGCTACTGACCACATTCGACTGCCCTGGCACGGATCAAATCACACCGCATCAAGTCCTGATGAGTCTCCCTCCGCCGAATAAGGCGTGCCCTTCCCTCTTTCACCAGGACAATAGCCGGCTTCAAAGCAAGATTATAGTTGCTGGACATGGGGATGCAATAGGCGCCGCTGACCGGCACCGCCATGAGGTCCCCTGCCGACACCGGCGGCAACATGATATCCTTGATAAGGATATCACCGGACTCGCACAGCTTGCCGGCAACGGTGACCAGCTCTGAATCACCCTGGCCCACATTGTTGGCGATGAGAGCTTCATACTTCGCCCCGTACAGGGCCGGCCGGATATTGTCGCTCATACCTCCGTCAACACAGACGTAGCGTCTCACCCCGGGGATGTTCTTCACCGCACCCACCTTATAGAGGGCCACACCGGCCTGTGCCACAATGGCCCGCCCCGGCTCCACAACGAGCCGGGGCAACGACAACGCCAGCTCCCGGCACCTGGCCTTAAGACGCGCCGTAATCACCTCAGCATATTGCGCCACTGAAGGGGCCGGAATATCTACCAGGTATTGGACGGCATATCCACCTCCCACGCTGAACTCCTGCATTTCGAAGGCGTGCCTTTCCTTCATCTCCGCCGCGAATCGCATCATTATGTCAATGGCCTTCTCGTAAGGCTCCATCTCGAAGATAGGAGATCCGAGATGGCAGTGCAGGCCGACCAGCTTGAGGTGAGAGCACGACATGGCTTCAACGACGGCCTTCTCAGCTATCCCCTCTATCATCGGAAAGCCGAACTTAACGTCGAGCACGCCGGTGGTTGTATGACTGTGGGTGTGCGGGTCGACACCGGGGGTGAGCCGGAGCAGAATGTTCTGGATTATCCCCTGTCCCTTTGCCAGCCGATTCAGCACAGCCAGCTCATGAAA
>JAUYGE010000017.1 GCA_030690705.1 Dehalococcoidia bacterium
CACGACGAGGTTCTCCGGCGAGAGCGTCTGCTGGACGAGATCTGGGGCTGGGACTACCCGTCCGGGACCCGGGCGGTGGACATCCGGGTGGCGGAATTGCGGCGGGCCCTGGGCGACGACGCGGACCATCCTCGCTACATCGAGACGGTGGTGGGCGAGGGCTACCGCTTCCTGGCACTGGTGAAGGCGGGCCAGTGAGGCATCTGCCCCTGGCGATCTCCGTGATTCCCGCTTTGCTGGGGCTGCTCATCGGCCTGACCACGGATGCGGGTCTCCTTCCAGTTAGTTCCATCTTCGTGTTCAGGGCCCAGGCTACGGCTGGCGCCATGGCGGCGTTGGCCGGCATCTTGGTGAGCGGCCTTGCCCTGCTGGCCCTCTGGCTGGCGAACCGACGGAGCGCAACGCTGGCACGGGCCTTGGTGGAGGAACGGCGGATCGGGGCGGAGGCCCATCGCCGCTTCATCCACCGCCTGAACCATGAGCTGAAGAACCCCCTAACCGCCATCCGGGCCGGCCTGGCCAACCTGGACCGGCCGGGCGCACTCGGCAGCGAGGCGAGCTCCCTTGCCAACGTCCGGCAGCAGGTGGAGCGTCTGGCCAGGCTGGCGGAGCAGTTGCGTAAGCTTGCCGACCTGGAGGCCAGCGAGTTCGAGCGGGAATCGGTCGACCTGGCGGAGGTGGTGGAGGAGGCAGTGAGGCTAGCGCGGAATGTCCCTGGTAGGGACGACCGGCGACTTGAGGTGCAGGTGCAGAAGGTCCCGTGGGCCCTCAGCCCGGTCCTGGGCGACCGGGACCTCCTGCTCCTGGCCCTCTACAACCTGCTGGACAACGCCCTCAAGTTCTCCTCAGCCGAGGCTATGGTGGAGGTGCGGGCGAGCGAAGACGGAGCCCGGGCCACGGTGGAGGTAGCCGACACGGGGCCGGGCATCTCCGCGGAGGATCTGCCTCACGTAGCCGAGGAGTTGTACCGTGGTAGGGATGCCCAGGGCATCGAGGGAAGCGGGCTCGGCCTGGCCCTGGTGGACCGGATCGCTGCCCTCCACGGGGGAGACCTGTCCCTGCGCAGCCGGCAGGGGCAGGGAACGGTAGTGACCCTAAGGGTGCCGCTCAAGGGCAAATGAGTTGGGCCATGTATCAGAGCTGTTACATGCTCGGAACACGGGTGAAACACCGGCCTGCTAAGCTGGGAAGAAGATAGGGGGCGACCAGGACCGACTGATGTTGTCGCCCGGAGGACTGCGGCCAATGGGAGTCAAAGCCATTCTCGTTATACTGCTGGCGACAGCGCTGGCCACGACAGGGTGCCGATCCATACAGGTCGAGGGCGCCTTCAAGCAGCCCGCCGAGCTTACTGCCACGGCCGTCGCCCAGACGGCTCCCACCGCCACACCCAGGCCCGAGTTGGGCAAGCTGGCCTTTATCCAGGGAGGCGATATCTGGGTAAAGGCGCTTCCTGATGGCGAGGCACAGCGATTGACCAGGGACGGCCACAACAGCACGCCCCGCTGGTCGCCTTCCGGGGAATGGCTCTCCTTCCAAAAGGACGACCAGACGGTCTGGATCGTGCGGGAGACCGGCGCCGACGCCCACCAGGTGGGGCCGGACCTCAAGGTCCAGGTCTCCTGGTCTCCCAGCGCGGACCAGTTCGCCTACAACTCCCTCGGCGGCGTCTACCTGGTCGACGTCGATGGATCGGGGAAGCGCGAGCTGGTTCCGGCGCCTGGCAAGGAGCCCGGGGCAGCCACCGCCGGCAGCCTGGTCTGGTCCCCGGACGGGCAGTGGATCGCCTTCGAGACGTCGGTTCTCCAGCAACCGAAACCGACTACCACCCCCCAGTTGGTGGTTGCTCAAACCATCTATCGAATCAAACCGGACGGCACCTCGCTCAGCGAAGTCTACCGTAACTCGGAGCCATCCAAGCCCTTCAGCTTGGTGGATTGGTCTCCGGACGGCCAGTACCTCCTTGCCTGGCGAGACGAATACTTTCGATCTCCCTCATTCGCGGCCGATGGGTGGCCGCTCTTCGCCCTACCCCTGGCGGGAGACTCCCCGGTCAAGGTGAGCGAGAAGGTGCTGCTCAACCGGGACTTCCTGAGCTGGGCGCCTGCAGGCCATAGCCTGGCCCTCATCGACGGTGGCTACCGCAGCACCTGGTACAGAAAGCATCTCGCCGTCTCCGACGTCTCCGGAATGGCCCAGCTTCGCTCCGAGCCATCACGAGCGGATCTCTTCCCGGCCTGGTCCCCCGATGGCCGGTACATCGCCTATACCAGCGCCCCAGAGGTCCAGACGGATGGGGGCAACGAAGCCAAGGACGCGGGGGCCCGGCGAAAGATATGGGTCGT
>JAUYGE010000215.1 GCA_030690705.1 Dehalococcoidia bacterium
CAGCCGCCTGCAGCAGGCTATCGATCTTCTGACGGGCCAGTTCTTCAGGCTTTGTCATAGTGCAAAGCAGCCTCCGGCCAAGGTCCCAAAGGAAGTCCTTTTCACACGGCCTATCTTACAACCCGCAAAGGGTTTCAACAAGACATATCTTCTTGGAGCCCGCGCCATGTAGCTGTAGGAATGTAGCGCCTTATTTAACCCTCGAGACAACTTGCGCCGTCCGCGACCCATCGGGTAAACTGTTCGGCTCATGGCTGACATCTCCCCCTTCCAGGGGGTGCGCTATAACCCGTCAAAGATCGGCGACCTGGCCGGCGTTATCTGCCCGCCTTACGACGTCATCAGCACGGAGGAACAGCGAGCCCTCCACGCCAGAAACAAACACAACTTCGTCCGCCTGGAGCACGGGCTGACCTCGGGCAGCGACACGCCCGGGGACAACAAGTACACGCGCGCGGCGGCCACCCTCGTCCAATGGCTGAAGCAGAAGATTCTGAAGGCCGAGCCGTCCCCGGCGCTGTACGTCCACGACCACCACTTCCAGCACAGCGGCAAGTCGTTCGTCCGCCGCGGGCTCATCGCCTGCGTCAGACTGGAGGAATGGAACTCCGGCTCCATACACCCCCACGAGACCACCCTGAGCCGCCCGAGGAGCGACCGCATGCGGCTCCTGCAGGCCTGCAAGGCCAATCTGAGCCCCATCTGGGCCCTGTACGACGACGCGGGCGGTCAGACAGCCGCTCTCCTCGAAGCCCACACGAAAGGCGCTCCGGCCATCGACCTCCTCACTCCGGAAGGGGAAAGGCATGTCCTCTGGTCCGTCGCGGATGAGGACGTCCACCGCCAGGTGAGGGCGCAGTTCGCCGGAAGGTCGCTCTACATCGCCGACGGGCATCACCGGTACGAGACCGCCCTGGCCTATCAGAAGGAGAGGCTGTCCGCAGGAAGAGGGGCCACCGGCGATGGGGACTTCAACCATGTAATGGTGACCCTGGTGGACTTCGCCGACCCGGGCCTGGTCATCCTGCCGGTGCACCGGCTCATCAAGGGCCTAGCGCCGCCGGTGATGGCGCAGATGAAGCAGAGGCTGGGCCAGTACTTCGAGCTAAGCCCGCTCCCGGTGGACCGGTTGGCTTTCCCAGCAGGAGACGGCTTGCCTGTCCCGGCCCGCCGGGACTCCGTGGAGGGCGCGATGGCAGTCGCGGGCCTGGAGCCAGGCAAGCTCTTCCTCTTGACCTGGAACGCCAACCTGGCGAAAGTGGTGGCCGGCCATCATTCGAAGCCATCCGCCCGCCTGGCCGCCGTAGTGTTCCACGACACCGTGGTGGAGGGCATATTGGGCTGCAAGGGAGTGGAGGATGAGGAGGTGGTCATCGACTACACTTACGACGGGCGCCAGGCCGTCGAGAAGGTGTTGAAGAAGGAATACCAGATGGCCTTCCTGCTGGAGCCCGTCGAGGCCTCCATGATAAAGGCCGTCGGGGACGCCGGAGACCGGATGCCGGGGAAGACGACGTATTTTCATCCGAAGCTGCCGGCCGGGCTGGTGATGAGGGTGATCAGAGACTGAGCCCTCATGTCATTGTGAGCCCATCACGACCTGTCGGGAGGGCGAAGCAATCTCTGAGCCACTAGTACCGTATGAGATTGCTTCGCCCTCGCAATGACAGAGGGGGCCGGCAGGGCTGGTGATGAGGGACTGAGCTACAGTTTCACATTCCTGACACTGTAGACATCGGGGATGGCCAGCAACTGCTCCTGCGCCTCTTTGCTCAATGGTTCGTCCAGGCCCAGAATCATCAGCGCTTCGCCCCTGGGCTTCAGTCGGGCCACCTGCATGAAGCTGATGTTGATATTAGCCTTGCCGGTGATGCTGCCCACCGCCCCGATGAGCCCAGGCCGGTCCTTGTGGTCGCTGAAGAGGAAATAGCCCCCGGTGGGAATGAAGTCCGTCCAGTAGTCGTTGATGCGGACGATGTGGGTCTCCCCCCGGAGGAAGGTGCCCGCCACCGTGTTCACGCCCTTGCTGGTGGACGCCTCCAGGGTGATGAGGCTGGCATAGTTCTCACAGGCAGTGCTCTTCTGCTCCACCACGTTGATACCACGTTGTGCGGCTATGAGACCGACGTTGACTATGTTCAGCCGCTCCTCGGTCACCCTTTCCAGGAGGCCGCATAAAAGAGTGGCCTTGAGCGTGGCCGTATCGTACTGCGCTACCTCACCCTCCAGGGACAGGCGCACCGAGTTCAGTTGCCCGGCCACGAGTTGGCTTAGAAGCCTGCCGAGCGTGTGGCCGACGGCCATGAAAGGCGCCAGCGCCGCCAGTGTCTCCGCCGGGATGAGAGGAGCGTTGACCGTATAGCGCGCCGGCCGCCCTTCGAGGATGGCGATCACCTGCTCCGCCGCATCCACCGCCACCGACACCTGGGCCTCAGCAGTGGAGGCAGCCAAGTGTGGCGTGACAACCACCTTATCGCTCTTGAGAAGGATATTATCTACCGCCGGCTCCACCGTGAAGACATCGAAGGCCGCCCCGGCCAGCTTGCCCTCTTCGAGAGCCCGGTAGAGAGCTTCTTCGTCAACGATGCCGCCCCGGGCGCAATTGATGATGCGCGCCGTTGGTTTCATCAGCGCCAGCTCCCGCGGGCCAATGATGCTCTTGGTGGAAGATGTCAGCGGCACGTGGAGGGTAACGAAATCCGCTTCTTTGAGCAAAGCCTCCAGGGAGACCAGTTCCACCCCCAGGTTGCGGGCATAGTCGATGGACACGAAGGGGTCGTGGGCGATAAGGCGCATCTCAAACGCCCGTGCGCGGCGCGCCAGCTCCGAACCCACATTACCCAGACCCACAATACCCAGGGTCTTGCCTCTCACCTCGGTGCCCGTAAAGGCACTCCGGTGCCACTTGCCCGATTTGAGAGAATTGTTGGCCTGGGGAATCAGGCGCGCCAGGGACAGCATCATGGCCAGGGTATGTTCCGCCGCCGAGATGATATTACCCGCTGGCGCATTGACCACCATGATGCCCTTCCGGGTGGCCGCCTGCAGGTCGATATTGTCCACCCCGACACCCGCGCGAGCGATGACCTGGAGCTTCTTCCCCGCTTCAATCACCTCAGCGGTCACCTTCGTCTCACTGCGCACCACCAGCCCATCGTAATCCCCTATTATGGACAGAAGCTCCGGCGCTTTGAGACCGGTCTTGACGTCCACGGTTACACGCCGGCGAAGGAGCTCTATGCCTTCCTCGGCAATGGGGTCTGCCACCAGCACTTTCATCATATCAACCTCTTACCCCCTGTTCGTCATTCTGAGTTCGCGAAGCAGAACTAAGAATCTCCAGCCCCGTCCCGGGTAAGATTCTTCGCTGCGCTCAGAATGACAGCCAACTGTGGCCTCAGGGCCTGTCTTGAGCTTGGCGAAGGAATGATATTCAAGCGACAATGACATCACCCGACCTCATCCCTTGAAACCTACCTGCGGCAGTACAATCTTCACCGCCGAGAACACCTCCCGGATATCGTCTTCGGTTACCCAGCCCAGGTGACCGATGCGGAATATCTTACCATCGAGCTTATCCTGACCGCCAGCGATATGGACCTGATGCTCTTCCCGCAGCGTCCGCACCAGCTTCTTCACATCCATGCCTTCAGCACCCTTGACGGCGGTCACCGTGTTAGAGGCGTACGCCTCTAATGCAAAGAGGGCCAGGCCGAGCGCCTTCGCTCCCTCCCGTGCCGCCTTGCCCACACGCGCATGGCGGGCGAAAATGTTGCTCATGCCCTCGGCGAGCATCTTCTCAGTGGCCAGGTCGAGGGCGTAGGCTGTCGATACGGCCGGCGTCCATGGCGTTTGCCCCTTCTCGACGAAGCTTTTTGCCTTGGCAAAGTCCCAGTAGTAGCGCGGCATCTTCGCTTTCGCGTGCGCCGCCCATGCCTTTTCGCTGACACTGACCATGGCCATACCCGGAGGCGCCATCCAGCCCTTCTGGGAGGCGGTGACCACCACATCGCAACCCCACTTGTCCACCGGCAAATCGATGGAGCCCAGACTGCTGATGGCGTCGACGATGACGAGCACGCCGAACTCCCTGGCTGCCTGGGAAAGACCGGCCAGGTCGTTGGTCAGGCCGGTGGAAGTCTCATTG
>JAUYGE010000216.1 GCA_030690705.1 Dehalococcoidia bacterium
AAATGACTCTCCTATCACCAAACAGCAGATCGTGGCGGCGCTCAAGGCCCAGAGGGGCAAGAAGGGGTAGGCCCGGCCGCTCAAACTGTCAGTGCAAGAGTCCCGATTTCGTCGGGACTCTTGCTGTTTACTCTAGAATCAGGGGGCATTCATGGCAGAGCTTTCAGTGGTTGGCCAGATCGTCATACGTCTTGACGCTCTGGATAAGGTTACCGGCAAAGCCAAGTACTCCATCGATAAGAAGCTGCCCGGCATGCTGCATGCTAGGATACTGAGGAGTCCTCATCCGCACGCCCGGATAGTGCGTATCGATACGTCCCTCGCGGAGAAGGCGCCCGGGGTGAAGGTAGTGGTCACCGGCAACGACCTGCCGGTCCCGGCGGGCAAGGAAGCCCCAACGGAAAGATTTGGCTTTATTCGGGACAGGTGGATGCTGGCCAGGGACAAGGTTCGTTTCGTGGGAGAGCCGGTGGCCGCAGTGGCTGCCGAAACGCCGGAAGAGGCCGAGGAAGCGCTCTCATTGATCAAGGTGGAGTATGCCGAGTTGCCCGCTATCTTCGACCCTGAAGAAGCGATGAAGCCCAATCCGCCGGTGGTGGTTCACCCTGATTTTCACAGCTACGTGGCCGTGAACATCCCCGGCTGGTTGAAGGAGCCTGACCTGCCCAATGTCCTGTTTCATCGCAGGATAAAGAAAGGCGACCTGGAAAAAGGTTTCAAAGAGGCTGATGTGATTCTGGAAAACCGGTTTTCCTCGGCTCGCATAAGTCATGCCGCCCTGGAGAGGTTCAACTCTCTGGTGGAGCCCCACAGCGATGGCGGTTTTACCTTCTGGGAGACCACCCACATGGCCCACCGTCACCGGGCTGACCTGGCCAGGGTGTTCGGCGTCTCTCCCTCCAAGGTGCGTTTCATGGCTTCTTATATGGGAGGCTGCTTCGGGAACGGGACGGATATCGTGGTCCCCACCGGCATAGCTGCCATGCTGGCCAGGAAGGCGGACCGGCCCGTTAAGCTGACTCTCAGCCGTGAGGAGGTCTTCACCGATGGCTCTACCCGAGAGCCGATTATTGTTTACATAAAGGACGGTGTCAAGAAGGATGGCACGCTGGTGGCGAGGGAGATTAAGCTCATCGTCCAGGCGGGCGCCTACAGCGGGCTCATGGTGCAGGTTGCCCGTAGCTGCCCCTTCGGTGCCGTCGGCACCTACCGGTCGCCCAATTTCAAGATAGACTCCTACGCCGTAGCCACTAACGAGCCTCCCTGCGCTCCCTTCCGGGGTTTCGGCGCCGCCCAGCTCGAGTGGGCCATCGAAAGCCACACGGATATGCTGGCGGCGGAGTTGGGCATGGACCCGCTGGAGTTGAGGCTGAGGAATCTGCTGAATGAGGGGGAGGAGGACAGCACCGGGCAGATCACCCACAGCATCGGGGTTAGGCAATGTTTGGAGAAGGCGGCCGAGTGGCTCCAGTGGAACAAACCGGCGATGGCGGACAGGGGTCCGTGGAAGAGGGGCAAGGGCATTGCCGCGGGCAACAAGAACACTCTTGCCGGGACCAGCTCGGTGGTGCTGGTCAAGGTGCACCCGGATGCAACCATAGAGTTGCGGCACAGCGTCCATGAGGTGGGGCAGGGAGGCATGACGGCCATGGCCCAGATAGCCGCTGAGGAATTCAAGACGAAGGTGGACAGCATCAAGACGGCGCAACTGGATACCGACTTCACTCCCTATGAGTATGGCACGGTGTCCAGCCGGAGCACGTTCCATACCGGCAACGCCGTGCGCCTCGCCTGCCAGGATGCCAGACGGAAAATATTTGAGCTGGCCTCTACGAAGCTTGGCGTGGCTCCTGAGCTGATGGATGTCAGGGACGGCAAGGTCTACGTCAAAGGCGCTGAGGAGAGAGTTATCCGCATCGGCGACCTCTTCACACCCTTCGGCTTCATACATCAGGGGGGAGAGCTTCTGGGGTATGGCGTCTATACCTGCCCGGTGACCACGGAGGACCTGCAGACCGGACAGGGCAAGCGGGTGATGGCCTATTTCTCTCACGGGGCGACTGCCGCCGAGGTGGCGGTGAACGAGGAGACCGGCGAGGTGAAGGTACTGCGCATGGGTTCATGCTTCGATGGCGGGCAGCCAATTAACCCGAAGATGTGCGAGCAGCAGATAGAGAGCGGCGCCGCTATGGGAATCGGCATGGCCCTTCTGGAAGAGGTCCTGGTGAGGAATGGGCGGGTAGCCACTCCCAGCTTCATGGACTACAAGATACCTACTTCGATGGATATTCCACTGAGGAAGGACCTGGGAACGATGATGG
>JAUYGE010000219.1 GCA_030690705.1 Dehalococcoidia bacterium
CCAGCACCCCGATTTCCTGCGGACGGAGAACAGCGCCCTTGCTGACGAGCAAGTCCCCGGAACGGATATCCTCCCCCGCCAGGCGGATGTTCTTTCCCCGGAGCCAGGCCCGCCGTATGTTCACCCCGGTGAGTGAAACACCCGATCGCCGGCGCTCCTGCCCGTCGGTGTCCTCGAAGGGGACGACCGTGTCAGCGCCCTCCGGCACCGCTGCCCCGGTCATGATGCTCATAGCCTCCCCCCGGCCCACCTTCCCCTTGCTCACCGTGCCTGCCGGCACGTCTCCGATTACCTTGAGCTGCTGCGGGTTCTTCTCACTGGCGCCGGCAATGCTCTCTGCCCGGACGGCATAGCCATCCATGCTTGCGTTGTCCAGAGGAGGGACATCTATGGCCGAGCGGATATCCTCGGCGGCAACCTGGCCCAGGCACTCCAGCACGTGCTTTTCCTCCGGCTCCAGCACCGCGATATAGCCCAGGATTTTCTCCAGAGCCTCTTCAACGCTAATCATTCGAGGACTGCTTTCCAATCTCTTACCTGCAACATCTCCTAATGCCAATTAGAACGATTCTCCCGGCTGCTAGATAGCCTTTACCCCGGAACACTGCAGGGCTGGATTCTCCTCCAGCAGTCTTGTCGCCCTCTCCATATCCTGCTGAGTATCGATATTGAAGAAGCTCAACCGCTGAGGGTCGAAGCGGTCAAGCTCCGCCGCGCCTATGTCCCGGACCTTCACCGTCCTCATCAACTGGCGGATAGTAAACCTGTTCTCATCTACCAGGGACTCCATCACCGGCGCACAGCCTTTGGAGTAGATGGCATGGAGCGGTTCCACGAAATCATCTGAGCGAGGGACCACCATGTCGTATCCCTGCGCCTCGGAGAGCATGTAGGCCAGCAAGTCCCTGTTCAGGAAGGGCATATCGCTGGCGACGACGATGTTGAGAGGAGATTCCGAGGCACTGAGACCGGTATAGATGCCCCCAAGAGGGCCTCTGCCGGGGAGAAGGTCAATCACCAGGTTAGATTCAAGGCCGCTGCCCTGAAAGGACGCGGCCTGCCGTTCCGAAGTCACCACCATGATTCTCGAGCTCAACGGCGCCAGACACTCAATAACCCTTTCGACCAGTCTCTTCCCCCCGAAGACCTCCCAGACCTTGTTTCTCCCGAAGCGCACCCCCAGGCCACCGGCAAGGATGATAGAGGTCACCCCGGAGTCATGACGAACTGAAATATCCGTGGACGGAGTCGCTCCGTCGCCAAAACGGGAGCTTGTCATCCTACAATTCTATCATTACAAGTCAACACAACTTCCGGGCACGTTCAGGATAGGCTCCCGCGAAACTCGAACTGGCGGCATCCGTGATCCCCCTTCTGTAAAGGGGGATTGAGGGGGATTACTCACAGCAGCGTAGGATGGGTGAAGCGGAGTGTAACCCACCCTACAGATTACTGTATTCCCGCGTGCGCGGGAATGACTATGGAATATAGGACCCGGGACTATTTGGCCGATGGTATCTGGGCGATGCAATCTATCTCCACCATCGCCTCATCCCAGAGTTGGGTAACCCCCACGCAGGTAGTGGCCGGAGAGTCCTGCCCCGAGGTCTTGCTGCCCCAGAATTCGGGCCACTGCTGACAGCGCCAGGTCATCAGCGCCATGAACACGTGCACTCTGGTAGTAAAGATTCTGGCTTGCACCACGTCCTTGTAGGTGGCGCCGGCAGCCGCCAGCGCCAGTCTGATATTCTCCATCACCTGGGCCACCTGCGCCTTCAGATCGTCCTTTCCCACCAGCTTGCCATTCTTGTCTGCCGCGACCTGCCCGCCGAGAAAGACCAGTGTGCCACCGGTGACCACCGTGGCATGAGAATAGGGTCCCAGGGGAACCATCATTCCTGCGGTCGGCTGAACAACTTTCCTGGGCATGTGGTTTCTCCTTTCCCAACTATTTGTCTTTCGAGGAGTCCCGATGGCATCGGGTCGACGAAGCAATCTCAATAGGGATGTGGGGAGATTGCTTCGCCCCGACCGAATTGGGGCTCGCAATGACGCGCAAGAAGGGGGGCTATCCCTTTTCCTTCTTCACCCTGAGGTAGTCCTCCAGCAATACCTGCCCCAGTTTCATCGGGGAGGTGAAGAAAACGCGACCGAGATTCTTCCTGGCCAGGAGAGAGGCCAGTTCCTTCAGCGGCGCCGCCCGGTCAAGCATCACGATGTTAAGCGTAATGCCTTCCCGCCGGTACTCCAGGGCCTCCTCCAGCACACCCGTCATGGCACGATCGAAACCGATATACTTGCCTTGTTCGGTGTTGGGCTCGGTGTCTGTTATCAGATAGGCCTGCTTGTCCCCCTTCTCACTCCTGACCGAGTTCCTGAAAGCGCGCAGCGCCGCCCTGATATCGGTGCAACCGCCGCTCAGCATGTCATTCAGTATTCCCCAGGCGGGTATCTCCTTGGTTGTCTCGGAGAAAACAAATGTCTTGAGCGTGTCCTTCGGCTCTCTCCTTATCAGCTCGGAAAGAGCCAGTGCGGTCTCCACCGCTGCCGAGAGCTTGTAGTCGCTCCTCATCGAACCGCTCTCATCGATCAAGAGCCCAACACACAGCTTCGACTGGTGAGTCTCATCAAAGACCTGGAAATCCCCCACCTCCAGGTCGAGCCGCCCGCACCTCTCCAGAGCAGCGAGGGCTGTCCTTTCCACATCTACCATAGCATAGTCATCCCCAATCTCGTATGGACGCGAGTAGGTCGTCAGCTCAGACCCGAAACCGGTCTTGTCTTCGGTGTGGCAGCCCAGGTCCTTACTGCTCAGCAGACCCAGGATTCTTTCGAGAGCATTGCTGGCCAACTTGCGAGCCCCTTTGGAGGTGATCTTGATTTCCCCCTTTTGAGTCTCGATGTATCCCTCTTGCTCGAACTCCTTCAGCGTCTGGCGCACATCCTCGTCGCTTACTTCTTGAGACTTGGCTGTCAGTTGCCGGACATTCTCTTCCAGACCCTTGCGCGCCGAGTCATTAAGAATCTTCTCGGCGACCTCACTCGGGTCCTTTTTGTCCAGGACATCCTGACTGGCCTGATAGGAAAGCTGCTCCTCCCGCTTCTTCAACTCCTGGCGGTACTGGGCCAGCTTCTGCCGCTCCTGCTGCAATCGCTGCCGGGTGTGTTCAGCCGACCTCTCCCGGACAGAGCTATTATTGTTGCGCAGGGTGCGGTTGACGACGTCAGAAACGGAGCGCTCGGAGGAAGAGGCCAGCTCCTTCAAGAACTCGGATTCCTGGCACTTCTTATCGCATCTGGTGCAAAGCTCGTTCATCCTGCCCCCGCAAACTTCTTCGGAGTGTAAAACCCTCTCACCTTGGCCTCCGCCAGAATCCCTTTGTGCACGGCCAGATTGGTCAGGAACTCCAGGCAGGAGTAGTTGAACTCGGCCCGCTCCACGTCCGTGAACCGCTCCGGCTTACTGTAGATGAGCTTCTCCCTCTCGGGAATCAGCGCCGGGTTCACCATGTCGCCCCACATCTTCCGGCAATGCTCAATGGCCGTCTTCAGTTCCGCGCAGTTAGCCAGAGCTTCATCGGGCACCGAGCCGGAAGCCAAAACCCCGAGGGAGAAAAGAGACTCTAACTCGGCGACCGCTCGGCCATCAGTCTCACCATCAAGGACGGAAACCTCCTTACCGATGTCCTCCAGGGCATTCCACAGGAAGTCCTCGCTCAACTGGTCGCCGACCTGGAAGGTCTTTCTCGGGTTATCGAAGTCCACATGCTCTGCCCGCAAGCCTACCCTACCCCTTAAAGCAAGCCTCAGCCCGAGGAAGGCATGCCTCAGGCTGACCACTTTCCGGTTCTCCAGCTCAGCACTGGCATAGGTATGATCGATAGACCGGTAGGTTGCTCGAATGCTGGGCTTCTTCTCCACCGAGGGACAGATGCGACTGTACCTCACCGCCTTATTCACCAGGTCCAGAATCCACCAGGGAGCAATGACCGTCCGGTCCAAATCCAAATCTACCGTGGGCAGAGCCGTCTCGCTTTCCTGCCCATCGCCAGGCTTGTGGAGACGGAACCTCTCCTTGAGCATTATCTCCTCTTCCACCTTCTCTTCGGGCAGGTCCATATATATCAGTTCCAACCTGTCCAGAAGAGGACGCGGCACCTCATTCACATGGGCAAACCCTTTCGGGTTACCGGTAGCGATGACAATGAGGTCAAGGGGGTGCTCCCAGTTGTACTCCTCCAGGATGGCCTTCCGCTCCTCGAGAATCGGGTGAAAGAGGACCTGCACCTTGGTCCTGATGGCCGGCAGCTCGTCCACGAAGAGAATCCCTCGATTGGCCTTGAAGACGCCTGTGCCGGTGAACACCTCGGGGTCGGCAGGGCTCCTGCCATGCGCAATAGCCTGAATATCTTTCAGCCCGAGCACCTTAGCTTCGTTCGTGTACTCGTTCCCCTGAATGCGCGAGAAGCGCCGCCAGCCGGGCACCAGGGTGATCCCGAACTCCTTGGCTGGATTCTTGCTCTTTGCACAACGGGGGCAAAGCGACTCCCTCGGCCACTTCGGGTCATCGTTGTAGGAGCAGCCGCGGACAACCGGTATTTCGGGAAGAAGGTAGGTCAAGGAACGGGCCAATCTGGTCTTTCCGGTGCCTTCCTCCGAAACGAGATAGGGATGAGCGCCGGAGAGGATGGC
>JAUYGE010000224.1 GCA_030690705.1 Dehalococcoidia bacterium
CGCAACGTCCGCCAGTTCTCGCACCATCCCCTGGCAGCGGGTCACCAGGGAGAGGTCTTCCCGGAAGTCCTCCCGTTGCCGGTTCTGGGGGAACTGGGAGACCACAGCCCCTACGGCGTCGAAGTCGAAGAGTATGGCGGCGGCCGCCTGCCATAGAGCGGTTAGCATAGCCCTGATCCCCTGAGGCAGCTTGCTATCCTCTTCCGGAAGGCGCAGTCCCTGGTCCACCATGAGGACGGACAGCCTCTGGTAGCTCCGGCTGGCCTGCCAGTAGGGCAGCACCCCGTTTTGCTCCAGCCATTCCCTTACGGTGACCCTATTATCGGCCTTCATCCCCTGGCAGTCCGGGCCCGGCGATACCAGGATC
The DNA here is from genome assembly GCA_030690705.1 of Dehalococcoidia bacterium. GTDB lineage: Bacteria > Chloroflexota > Dehalococcoidia > JAENJB01 > JAENJB01 > JAENJB01. The sequence goes on from JAUYGE010000224.1 coordinate 368, forward strand.
ACCTTCTGCTCCCTCCAAGCCCGATCCTCCTCACCCTCCGGGTAGAAGGTGACCACCCGGCCCAGGGGCGAGCTTCGGCAGACGCCCGGTCGGGCCGGGTAGATGGCACAGGCCATCTTGCCCGGCACCCTGGCTGCCTCGAGGTCCTCCAGGGTGGGCTTTCCCCGGCCGGCCATCCGCTGCATAAGCTTGCCCTTGTCTGCCACGTGAGCCAGGAACGGGCAGACCGTGAAGTCCTCCCCTAAGGGCCGGAAGGATATCATGGCCAGGGGAACCCGCGAGCGTCCCCCGGGGAAGACCTCCACCAGGCGCCTCCGGATCAAGTCCGTGGTGGCGCATCCCAGGTAGCGGCGCAGGCGGATCAGGTCGTATGGGGTGAGGAGGATATCCGTATTGGCGCAGCAGACGCCGCACGTGTCGCAGGCGAAGTTGAAGATGTCCTCGGGGCCCAGGACGGGGATTTTCCCGGTCTCCATGTCCTCGGCCAGCCTTTCCAGGTCTTCTACACGCATCTTGGCTCCTTTCATCAGAAAGCAAGAATGGAGCCTAGCAGGCTCCATCCACGAGTCTGGTCTTAGCGAAATAGGGGCGGACTAAATCCCCAGCTCCCGCCGGATTTTCCCGGTGAGGTTGGGTAGTAGCGGCTCCAAGAGGGCGAGCAGCGCTAGGTGCTCTTGCCTCAGTGCAACATGGTAGGGCCCGGCCTCCCTAGCCCTTACCGTCTCATAGCGCAGGGCCAGAAAGGCGTCTTGGCCCTGCACCAGCTCCCTTGATAACACCAGGCCCTCAGGGCACGGCTGTCCGGATAGCAGCATGGTTCCCGCCCTGTCCAGTGCCGCCTGGTCCTCTGCGTCGAGGCAGCCACGGTAGCTCAATCGGTCTCGCAGGAGCGAAAGCAGGCTCTGGGCCGGGGTGAAGGCCAGGTAGGCCCACCCCTGGGGGCAGAAGTGGCTATTCTGGACTAGGCCCTGGTAGCCCTGGCAGTGATAGCCCCGGTAATGGAGATCCCAGGAGTCCCCCGTGTTGTAGATTCCCACGTTCAGGGGCCCCTCAGCCCAGGGGAAGTAGGCCCGCAGAAGCCCGCTACACAGGGGGCAGGCCTGCACGTAGAGGGGCTGGACCCCTGTCTCAGTCCCATGTTTGGGCGAAGAGAGGATAAGGGTGTTGCTCTCTCTGTGGTAGGTTATGGACACGGGCTTCTTCCTCCTTTTCTGTCTCAGGGGCTTCTTCCAGGCCGACCTCCAGGAGCCGGGCTCCCCAGTGGACCACCGAAGAACGGCCCCAGGGCAGTTCGGCGTGAGACCCGAGTCCCAGGGCCACGCCCTGGCCGTCTCCCACCTCCAGGAGGCGGGTCCTCCAGCCGGGCTGACCCAGGGTTATGAGCTCCTGGGCGAACTCCCGCCAGTCCACGGCGCTGGTGGCCACGTCTACCGTCTCGTCACGCATGGCGAGGGCGATGGCCTCTCCCTTCTGGGCCAGGAGGTCGTTCATCTTCCGCTCGATGGGCAGATTGGCCAGGAGGAAGACCACCTTGAGCTCCCTGGTCTGGCCGATGCGGTGGGCCCTCCTCCACATCTGGGCCATGGCGGCCGGCGACTGGGCCAAGCCTTGGGCCGATCCAAAGACTGGATCAACGACCACAAAAGGGCCCTGCGGGTTATCCAGGCCCACAGCATCCC
>JAUYGE010000227.1 GCA_030690705.1 Dehalococcoidia bacterium
ATGGCCTTCCGGGCGGGGGCCAGGCTGTCCGGGATGGAGTTCGGTCAGGTACCTAATTTCCCCATCGTGAACCGGAAGGTGGCCACGGGACATCCAGCGGTGTTCCAGCTCTACGGCGCCAAGCTGGTGAACAATCTCGGCGAGGAGTTCGTCGAGAAGTACTATCCCGGGAAGACGCTCCAGCTTTTGGGCCGGGCCGAGATCAGCTACGCCGTGGCCAAGGAGGCCCTCGAGGGCCGCGGCCCCATATACTTCGACATGAGACACTGGTCGGATGAGCTTATCAATGAATGGCGGCGCGTTCTTCCGTCCATGATGAAGCGGATGGATGAGGCCGGCATCGACATGAGGAGAGACCGGCTGGAGACCATGCCGCGGGTCGGCAGCTGGGGTGGGGCCGCCCAGAGCGGCATCAGGATAGATGAGAACGCCGAGTCCAGCATTCCCGGGCTCTTCGCCGCCGGCGTGGCCGCCCACGTCCCCGTTAACATCATCGACATGACCGGCCTCACCCAGGCGCTGTGCTATGCCTCCGGCTACCGCGCCGGAGAGGTCGCCAGCCAGCGGGCATCCGGAGGCATCCAGGTGAACCCGCTGGCCGACCAGGTCAACCGGCTTAGGGCGAAGGTCTTCGCACCCTTGCGGCGGGAAAGCGGGATAGACTTCCAGCAGATTTACCTCTCCGTCGGCAAGGTGACCGTGCCCGCCGAGCTGAGCTTCTTCAAGCATGAGAAGCGGATCAAGGGCACCCTGGCGGAATTGGGTAGGATACAACAGGAAGAGGTGCCCCGCCTGAAGGCCCGGGATGTGCATGACCTGGTCAACTGTCTCGGGTCCCAGAACCTCCCCCTGCTCTCCGAGGCCCTGTACCGCTGCGCCCTGGCGCGGTTGGAGAGCCGGTTCAGCCACTACCGGGAGGAGTTCCCCTACCGCGACGATATCAACTGGTTGAAGTGGAGCATTGCCGAAAACAATGGCAAGGGAATGAAGGTGAGCTTCGAGCCGGTCCCCATCGAGACTTATCCCATAAAGCCCGCCCAACGCACCAGGGTACCCGCGCCGGTCCAGTTCACGTTCAAGGAAACAGTGAAAGCGGCTGTCTAAGAGGGGTGCAGCCCCTCTTCTAAACTACTCTCCCTCTCCTTGAAAGGAGAGGGAGACTGAGGGGGTGAGGTTAGCATAGCCATGGCCATTAAGACCATTGATTCGAGTAAGTGCCAGGTCTGCCCCATGCGACAGACGACAGGTTGTGTGGTGTACGACATCTGTCCGATGGACGTCTATCGTCTCGACGAGGAGGGGAAGCCGTATATCGCTTACGTGCGAGACTGCCAGAGCTGCTTCCTTTGCGTGAGGGACTGCCCCCAGCAAGCGGTCTATGTGACGGCGCTGGTGGACTTCCCGATACTGCCCTACTGAGTGAAAATTAGAAATCCAAGGCCCGAATGACCGACTCCCTCCTGTCATCCTGAGGCCATCCCGATGAAATCGGGAGGCCGAAGGAACCGCCCCCAAAGCGCCCCAAGGAGCGGATTCTTCGGCCGCTGAGGCAGCCTCAGAATGACATGGGAACGGGGGGTGCATTTTGAACTTGTTTCGGATTTCGTGCTTCGGGTTTAGTATTTGATCGTTAGGAGGATGCCATGGCAGATGACCTGAGGGAATGGTTGACACGGGTAGAAGCCGCCGAGGAGCTGAAGAAACTCGATGGCGCTGACTGGGACCTGGAGATCGGCTGCATCACGGACCTGAACTGGAAGAAGAACGGGCCGGCGCTTCTCTTCGACAGCATCAAGGGACATACCAAAGGATGGAGGGTCCTCACCTGCTCCACCTCCACCCGGCGCCGCACCGCCATCACCCTCGGCCTGCCAGCCGACCTCTCCGAGAAGGACCTTCTGGAAGCGGTGAGGCAGCGTCTTCCCGAGTGGCAAGCGCATCTCGATGAATTCGCTCCGAAGGTAGTGCGCACCGGACCGGTCATGGAGAACGTGTGGAGCAAGGACGAGATCGACCTGACGCGCTTTCCCACGCCGAAGTGGCATGAGAAGGACGGCGGTCGCTACATCGGCACCGGCCACATGGTCATCACCAGGGATCCGGACACCGGCGAGGTTAACCTTGGCACCTACCGGGTAATGCTGCACGATGCCAAGACGGTGGGCATTCATATCTCTCCTGGCAAGCACGGGCAGCTCCACATCCAGAATTATCATGCTCGGGGGCAGCCATGCCCAATCGTCCTATCCCTGGGACAGCATCCCCTTATGTTCCTGCTGTCCACCATGACCGTCCCCGAGGGCGACGAGTACGCCTACATCGGCGCCATACGGGGCAAGCCGGTGGAGGTCATCGAGGAGGAGATAACCGGGCTTCCCGTACCCGCCGACAGCGAGATATTGCTGGCGGGCTGGTGCCCGCCCGGCAAGCGGAGGGCCGAGGGGCCTTTCGGGGAATTCACCGGCTACTACGCCGGCGGGGTTCTTCAAGCCCCTATTATCGAGGTCGAGAGGGTCTACTTCCGCAACAACCCCA
>JAUYGE010000231.1 GCA_030690705.1 Dehalococcoidia bacterium
TCCATCATAATAGGCTTCATCCCTCCCACTTGGTGCTGCCGGTTGCGCCAGCTTCCAGGAAAACGAGGGGGAAGAAGCCGCCCTTTGCCTATGAGCCTGTCCCGCCCGTGATCGGCGCCAGGGGCTAGTCGAGGAAACGAACGTAGAAAGGAGGTACCGGTGAAATACGAAGGTTTCCTGACCCTCCTCAAGACGAGGAGGTCCATCCGCTACTTCAAGAGAGACCCGCTGCCCGAAGGGGCCGTCGAGAAGATACTGGAGGCGGGGCGGTGGGCCATGTCAGGTGGGAACGGTCAACCATGGGAGTTCGTCGTCGTCAAGGATAAGGTCATAAGGGCCAAGATAGCCAAGATCATGGACGACCGGCAGGAGCGCACCTGGCAGGTGGAACTGACCAGGGTGCAGGAGTACCGGCATCCGCAACACCAGAGGAAGGATCTGGTGGATACCCAGGTCCGCATGGTCAATGAGGCACCAGCGATTATCATACTCTGCGGCGACCCGCGGAAATTCCAGGCCACGGTACTCGTCAACCAGTACTCATCCGGCGAACACGATATCTTCCACATGAACCTGGGTAATGCCGCCATGGTCATGAACCTGGCTGCCGCCTCCCTGGGACTCGGCTCGGCATGGCAGACGATTGACCGGCCGGCAGAGCACCAACTCAAGGAATTGCTGGGCATACCCATAGAGTATAAAATTTATGTTCAGATTCCCGTGGGATACCCGGCCTTCAACCCTCCTCCCACCTACCGGCGCCCCCTGAGCGACCTGGCTCATTACGATGGGTACGATAAGTCCAAGCACCAGACGTGGGAGCAGGTGAGAGAGTGGCTGGCTATGCTCCGGCAGGGTTCGCTGCCATCCTATGACGTGCGGAAGAAGGCCAAATAGCCGGAGCGCCAGCGGCATGAGCAATCAGCGAAGAGAGGCATCAGGCCACCTCTTCGACGATGTCGAGAAAACAAAACATAAAAGAAGAAGGAGGTACCAATGAAATACGAGGACTTTCTGGGCCTGTTGAAGAACAGGAGGACCATCCGGCACTTCAAGCCGGACCCCCTGCCAAAGGGGGCCATTGAGAAGATACTGGAGGCCGGCCGCTGGGCCATGTCTGGAGGCAACGGGCAACCCTGGGAGTTCCTGGTGGTAACGGACAGGGTCACCAAGGCCAAGGTGGGCGCCATCATCAATGGCCGGCAGGAGCGCCACTGGGCGCTGGAACAGACCAGGGAACAGCGCTACCGCCACCCCGGCCACTTCAGGCCCGGGCTGGTGCCCGACCAGGTACGCATGGTCAACGAAGCGCCTGCTCTCATTATCCTTCTCGGCGATCCGAGGACCTTCCAGGCCACCGTCATCGGCAACCAGTTCTTCTCCGGAGAGCACGACATCTTCCATATGAACCTGGGCAACTCCGCGATGATTATGAACCTGGCCGCAGCTTCGCTGGGACTCGGCGCGGCATGGCAGACCATCGACCGCCCGTCGGAGCATCAGCTGAAGGAGCTCCTCGGCATCCCGCTGGAGTACAAGATATACGTCCAGATCCCGGTCGGCTATCCGGTGAAGACACCCCCTCCTCAGTACCGCCGAACACTGAAAGAGGTAGCGCACTACGGGAAGTACGACAAGTCCAAGTACCGTACCCACGACGAGATTCGGGAGTGGCTGGCGCAGTGTCGCCTGGGCTCGCTGCCGTCCTACGATGTCAGGAAACCGGCGCAGAGCACCATTGAGCTGACCAAGGCCGCCAAGAAGAAGAAGTAAGGGACTGTTGACAGACCAACCCAGCGTCCCCCTTCTCCTTTGAACAGGAGAAGGGGGACGCTGGTATTGGCAATTATCCAAACAACCAAACACAGGACAGACGGAGGTGAAATATGGCTGAAGACCTGAGAGCCTGGCTGGAGAGAATGGAGAAGGAAGGGGAGCTGAAGAAGCTCGATGGGGTCAACTGGGACCTGGAGATCGGTACCATCACAGCTCTGAACACCAGAAAAGACTCACCCGCGGTGCTCTTCGACAATATCCCAGGGTATCCTCCCGGGCACCGGGTGCTCACGGGGTCGATTCTGACCCCCCGGCGGGTGGCCCTCACTCTGGGGCTGCCAGCGGACGTGCCCGAAAACGAGATGATAGCTGCTGCCAAGAAGAAGGTGAAGGGATGGCTGGACAATCTGGACAAGTTCAAACCCAGGGAGGTTAGGGAAGGTCCGGTGCTGCAGAATGTCCAGAAGGGGGATAAGATAAACATCCTCCATTTCCCCACCCCGAAATGGCACAAGAAAGACGGGGGCAGGTATATCGGCACCGGTCATTGCCTGGTCACCCGCGACCCGGAGACGGGAGACGTGAACCTGGGTACCTACCGCGTCATGGTGCAGGACGAGAAGACACTGGGCTTCCACATCTCCCCGGGCAAACACGGTCGCATCCACTTCGAGAAATGGCATGCGCAGGGGAAGAAAGCTCCGATCTTGGTCTCGGTCGGCCACCATCCGCATTACTTCGCTGCGGGCACGCTGTCCCTCCCGCACGGCGCGGAGTACAACTACCTCGGGGCGATGAAGAATGAGCCGTCCGAGGTAATCATGGAAGAGGTCACCGGACTGCCCATGCCCGCTGACAGCGAGATCGTCTTCGCCGGGTTCTGCCCTCCGGACAAGACCAGGGCCGAAGGGCCTTTCGGCGAGTACACCGGCTACTACGCCAGTGGTGAGAGGCAGAACCCGATAATAGAGGTGGAGCGCGTCTACTTCCGCAACAACCCAATCATTCACGGCGCGCCCCCCAGCCGCCCCCCCTACAACGGCAGCTACTACCTGACGTTGATCGGCAGCATACTCATAGAGCTGGAACTGGCAAAGCTGGGTGTGCCCGATGTGAAGGGCGTCTGGACCCACGAGATCTGCTCCAGCTACTTCGTCGCCATATCCCTCAAGCAGAGGTTCGCCGGTCATCCGAAGCAGGCCGCCCTCTACGCCTCTGAGATTTCGGCCCGCGGTGGCATGGGAGGCCGCTATGTCGTCGTAGTGGACGAGGACATCGATCCAACCGACATCAAACAGGTGCTCTGGGCGATGTGCACCCGCTCCGACCCGGAGAAAGACCTGGACATCATCCGGCGGACCCGCAGCTCTCCGTTGGACCCGATAATCAAGAAACCGGCCGTCGGCCTCTTCTCCTCCCGCGCCATTATCGACGCCACTAAGCCCTGGGAGTGGCGAGATCAATTCCCCGAGGTGGTGGAGATCGACGAGGAGATGGCAGCGATAGTAAGGAAGAAATTCGGCAAGGAATTGAAGCTGTAAGGGTGCCGAGCTCTACGCTTCAGCCACCATCGCCCGCCGCTGTGCCAGCTTGCGGAATGCAACGCTCATAACAAAGAGGAGAATCACCATCAGCACCGCCAGGGCGCCGACCAGCGGCGTTGACCCGTAGGTCCACAGCTGGAAGATATACACCGATAAGACCAGCGTATCCGGCGTGTAGAGAAGGGCTGCCATTTCAAACACCTTGCTCGCCAGTATGAACACATAGAGCCCGCCCGAGATCAGCGTGGGGAGGATGAGAGGGATAAGAATGCGGCGCATCACGGTAACGAAGCCAGCGCCGCTGGTGGCGGCAGCATCCTCCAGTTCCTTGTGAATTTGGGACACCCCGCTGTGGGTGAACCTGGTAGCCGTGGGCAGAAATCTTATCAGATAGGCCAGTACCATGATCCAGATGGTGCCATAGATACCCACCTTCCAGTAGAGGAAGACTATCATGAAGCTGAAGGCCATGGCTACTGCAGGTACGGACATGGGCAGGAAAGCCAGCACGTCCAGGACCCTGCCGCCCCTCGGTTTGAGGCGGATCACAATCCAGGAGACCACGGTGGCCAGGAGCATCCCCCCGACACTCACTATCCCGGCCAGAATAGCGGTGTTTCTTATCATCAGGAGAAAGTCACGCCGGGCGAAAAGATCCCTATAATTATTCAGGCTAAAACTGGCAAGGGCTTCCCGGGAGGGGAACTGAAAGTAGAGCAGGAAAGAAGACCACAAGAGTACCAGGAGGGGCAGGATAAAACCAACGAAGATGAAGAAAAAGACAAAAGCCCCGGTCAGGCCCCGCCACTTTCCGAGGTTTAGCAACCGCGGGCGGTAGCCCTTTCCGGTAACGGTGGCATATCTCTCGGAGCGGGCCAGCACCCGCTGGTAGAACATCAGTCCCTCAAAGGCCAGCACCATCAGCACCAGGCTGAAGACGAAGGCCTGCCCATACTGGGGCTCTGGCATCACCCTCAGGGCAATATAAATCTGGGTGGAGTAGACCATCAGCCCCCGCCCGGCCCCCAGTATGAGGGGTACATCCATGGACTCCAGACCGCGGACGAACATCAACAAGGCTACTGCTGCCAGGGCCGGGGCCATCATCCGGAAGGTGATCCTGAAGAGGGTAGTAGCCCGGTTCGCCCCGGAAGTATAGGCCGCCTCTTCCAGTGAGGGGTCCATGGACCTGAAGGCAGCTCCCAGGAGGAAGAAGGTGAGGGGCGACATCGACAACCCTTCCACCCACCACATAGCCGGTATGGAATAGGCATTGAACAGAGGCCCGGCAAATCCCAGGGACTTCCAGAGGGTATTCAGTAGTCCCACTGAAGGGCTCAGGAGCAGGACCCAGGAGATGGCTTTGAGCATCCCGGGCATGACCAGCGGGATGAACATCAGCCCGTAGATAGCGTTCCTGAACGGCGTATTCGTCCGCTCTACCAGGAAGGCGATGCTCCCGCCGAAGAACAGGGCCACGGCCATGGAGCCGGCGGCGAAGAGAAGGGTGTTCCCCAGATAGCCTATGCTATCCGGGTTGGAATAGGCTTCCCGGAAATGGCTCAGCGTGAAATTGTTCAGGCTGAAATCGGCCAGATGCCCGGGTAAGGCCGGCTTGAAGCTGTTCCACAGCAGAAAAAAGATGGGCACCGCGGCCAGAAAGGCCACCAGCGCGGTAGCCAGAACTACGATGATGTTCCTGGCGGTGAAAACCTGTTCCCACTTTTCCCCTCGCAGGAAACCGGTTAGAGCTCTGCTCGCCATCTTGCCTTTCCCGTTCTACCGGTGGCATTGAACGTCATGGTCTCTGGAAACTTCGCCTTCGCTATCGCTCTCCTCCCGTCAGCGGGAGGAGAGCGATAGCCTTAAGAATAACCTTCTTTGACTACCTCGCGGTGACGATCTCCTTCAGCCACAGGTCTGACGCCCTAATGAGGTCCGCGTCGCTGGCCAGTTCCTCAGGAACCTCGCCCCATACTATGCCCCGGCTGGTGAAGAACTGGTTGGCATAGGATTTCTTAGCGGCCTCAGGCTGATAGGTGGGATTGGGAGAGGTATTGGAATGGATCAGGGCACCTTCCTCAGTAGTCAGGAAATCCAGGAAAAGCTTGGCTGCGTTTGGATGTTGAGCCTTGGAGGTTAAAGCCAGACCCCAGGTGCCGCCGGCAACCTTCTTGATTGGGACAAAGTCTATGGGCGCCCCCGTCCGGATGTTGTACAGGCCCGTCGTGGCGGCAGCCATTAACATGATGCTTACATCCCCGACCACCAGTTGCTCCAACGGGCCTTTGAAACCGCTACCGACTGCCGGCCTCGTGGTCGCCACCACCTCCTTCCAGAACTTGGCGGCATTGTCCAGGTTGGCCCCTTTCTCGGTCAAATCGCCCAGGAGCCAGGCATGGTGGAGGACATAGTCAGCTCCCGAGCGCGATATGATAGCCTTGCCGCGCCACTTGGCGTTGTTGAGGTCCTCCCACTTCTGAGGCACATCGGCAGGGGCGACCAGCTTGGTGTTGTACATCGGGATGCGCAGGCTTATCTGGTGGATCCTCCAGAAGTTGTGATTTGGCTGACGTCC
>JAUYGE010000247.1 GCA_030690705.1 Dehalococcoidia bacterium
TTTCAAAGACTCCTTGGGTCATACCTACCGCCGCTCAGGTCGCCTAGACCTTTATTCGGAACAGTTTTCGGGCATTTCCGGCGAAGACACTTTCCTTTTCTTTGGCGGGGATGTTCATTTTCTCGACAAATTTGATGGTGTTCTCGTAGAGGGTATCGCCGTAGCCCGAGGGCATGCCGTAGGGCATGTCACTGGCGAAAAGGAGATGGCCAGTGCCAAAGAAATCGTGAGCGCACATCAGGCCGGCGGTGTTGCCTGCGTTGGCGGTATCGTTGTAGAACATACGGAAGTAGTCCGCGGGGTGCTTTTTCAGCCGGACCATGAAGTCTTCCTTCCTCTCCGCCGCCGGGTCAAACCAGTTGTGGATGCGGTATGCATTGAAGGGCACCATGGCGCCGGCATGGTGGGTGATGAACTTAATATTCGGGAAGCGGTCAAAGACGCCGCTGAAGACGAGTCGCGTCATGGCGAGGGTGGTCTGGTAAGGCCAGCCCCACAGTCCCCACATCCGGTACTTGGACTCCTTTTCGCCGTCATAGTCGGGCCGGCGGTGGTCTCCCATGGGGTGAATCCAGATGGGCAGGTCATAACCGGCCATCTTCTCATAGAGGGCCATGAACTCCGGCTTGTCCAGAGGACGGGTCGCGTCGGCGCTGATCATGATCCCCTTGCAGCCCAGCTCCTTGATAGCGTGGTCGGTCTCCCGGAGCGCCGAATCTATATCCAGGAGGGGCATGATGGCCGCCACGCCGACGAATTTATCGGGATACTTGGCCACCAGCTCCGCCATCTCATCGTTGGCTATCCGGGCCAGCTCGTAGACCACCTTCGGGTTGCCGGCCCCCTCCAGGGTATGGGCAACCGAGAGTATCTGGACCACATCAGGGTATTTGGCCATGACCTTGAAGCGGGCCTCCAGGCTGTCCAGAACAGGCAGCTGCGTGAAAGCTATCCTGCCGCCGGCGGTCAGGGAAGCCACCTTTCTCAACCCGGGAGGAATGATGTGGGCGGAGATATCAATCTTCATCGTAAATCCCCTGCTCCTGTGCCGAGTGCCACCTCGTTCCATCGGCTTGATGGCCAGCGATACGATATTACCCTCTCGCGAGGAAGGCTGTCAAACGCAGGTTTGCTCCTCTGCTCTTGTTGCCCATAGCGG
>JAUYGE010000171.1 GCA_030690705.1 Dehalococcoidia bacterium
ACGAAAGGGCCTGCCTCAGCCGATAATGCTCTCTCCTCCAGGGTAAGGCCGAGCACCCGGGCCAGCTCGCGGAGGGTTTCCTGGGCCTTGACTGGCTTCTGATCTTCTCCCGCGCGGTTGATCTCACGGGCCAGGTCAAAGAGTGCGCTCACCGCCTGAGCGGTGTTGAAATCGTCGTCCATTGCCTGGATGAACCTTTGCTGGTAAGGCCCGGCTATGGCGCTTGTCTCTTCTCCGCCCCGGACTCCCGGTTTGAGCGCTTGCCTCAATCTCTCGACGCCGGCAAGAGCCGCCTCCAGGCCGGCTTCGCTATAGGTAAGCGGACTGCGGTAATGCGAGCTGAGCACGAAGAGGCGGATGGCGTCGCCGCCGAAACGTTTCAGGGCGTCATTCAGCGGGATGAGATTGCCCAGCGATTTGCTCATCTTCTCTTCGCCCACCTGCACCAGGCCGTTGTGCAACCAGTAGCGTACGAACGGACGGACGCCGGTGAAGCTCTCAGTCTGGGCCAGCTCATTCTCGTGGTGCGGGAAGATGAGGTCCTGGCCTCCGCCGTGGATATCCAGGGTCTCCCCCTGGTACTTCAGAGACATGGCGCTGCATTCTATATGCCATCCCGGTCTCCCGGGGCCCCACGGGCTCTCCCACGCCGGCTCGCCCGGTTTGGAGGCCTTCCACAGCGCGAAATCGAGAGGGTGCTCCTTCTCCGCGCCAGGCTCAATTCTCGCTCCCGGCGCCAGATCGTCCAGCTTGCGATGGCTCAGTTTCCCGTAGTCTGGAACGCTGTTCACCCTGAAGTAAACGCCCTCCGCGGTCGGGTAGGCATGCCCCTTTTCTATCAAGGCCTGCACTATCTCGATAATCTTGGGTATCTCTTCGGTGACCCGGGGATAAACGTCGGCCCGCTTGATGTTCAGCGCGTCCATGCTGGTGAAGTACTCTTCTATGAACCTGTCCGCCAGTTCGCGCGTTGAGATTCCCTTCTGATTGGCCCGGGCGATAATCTTGTCGTCGATATCGGTGAAGTTTTGCACGTGCTTCACCTCATGGCCTTTGAACTCGAGATACCTTCTGATAACGTCGAAGACAATATAGCTCATGGCATGGCCGAGATGGCAGCGGTCATACGGAGTTACGCCGCAGACATACAGCTTGACCGTCTTACCACCCGGCACGAACTCCTCTTTTTGTCTGGAAAGTGTGTTATAGACTCTCATCGGGGCGAGTCCTCCAGGAGGACTGCCGCATAGGCGGCGATGCCCTCGCTCCGTCCGGCAAACCCCAGGCCCTCGGAGGTAGTGGCCTTGATACCAACCTGCTCCCCTCTGATGCCCAGGGTCTGACTGATCCGGTGTTTCATCTCATCGAAGTAGGGAGATAGCCTCGGCTGCTCGGCCACTATAGTCGTGTCGATGTTGCTGATGGTCTTTCCCTTCTCTCTGATGATATCCCCTACGCGGGACAGCAGCTCCAGGCTGGAGATGTCCTTGAACCGGGCATCGCCCGCGGGGAAGTAGAAGCCGATATCCCTCAGCCCGGCGGAGCCAAGCAAGGCGTCCATGATGCTGTGCAGCAAAACATCGGCATCGCTGTGTCCGCCAAGGCCGCGTTCAGACGGGATTAGCACACCACCCAGGACCAGCTTCCTCCCTTCCACAAGCGGGTGCACATCGTAGCCAATCCCGATGCGCATCCCCTGGCGGGGAACGTCATTGCCCTCAGAGTTGCTCATTCCTGCTTTCCAGAAGCACCTGGGCCAGTCGCAGGTCCTCAGGAGTAGTTATCTTGATATTATCGTAGGAACCAGGGAAAAGCCTCACGCTGTAGCCCAGCCTCTCCACCAGCACCGCATCGTCGGTAGCCTCCTCCCCGGCCTGGGCATAGGCATTCGATATTATATCAAAGCGAAAAACCTGTGGCGTTTGGGCTATCCACAAGTCCTTCCTCGGAGGAGTCTCTCTTACCAGTCCATCTTCTCCGGCGATCTTGATGGTATCCTTCACAGGCACAGCAGCCACCGACGCCCCGGTCTGGCGGGCGGCCTCCAACCCCCTGCGGACCATCTCCTCATCAACGAAGGGTCTGGCGCCATCGTGTACGACCACCCACTCACATCCCGTCAGCTTGCTCAGCCCTCGAGCCACCGAGTCCTGCCGCCTCGGGCCTCCCAAACATACGTGGGCCACCTTGGTCCAGTGCAGCCTTTCGACCAGCTCCCGGGTCATGCGGTGATTACTTCTGTTCACCACCAGCACGATGTGCCGGACAAGTTCGCTCCGTTGAAACGGCTCCACAGCACGGGCCAGAACCGGGAGCTTGCCCAATGGCAGGAACAGCTTGTCCTGTCCTCCCATTCGCTGGCTGGACCCGGCGGCGACGATGATGGCGGCGACTCCTGACGGCATGGGCGAGGAGGCTTGCAGAAGACTACTCTTTGGGAACTTTCTCGTAGTGGACGCCATTCTTCAACTGGGCGAAAATCATTCGCCCGATGGCGGTCTGCAACACCCGGGTAATGATGACGGGGGCCTGGCTGTTGATATGGCGCTTGCCTCCATCAACGACTACCATGGTGCCGTCATCTAGAAAACCGACTCCCTGGCCGGCTTCCTTGCCTTCCTGGATGATGCGGATCTCAATCTCTTCCCCGGGCAACACGATGGGCTTGACGGCCGCTGCCAGTTCGTTGATGTTGAGCACGCTGACGCCTTCCAACTCAGCGATGCGGTTGAGGCCGAAATCGTTGGTGATGATGGGGCATCGCAAAGTCTTGGCCAGACGCACCAGCTTGGCATCCACTCCATCCACATCGTTGTATTCCACATCGGATATCTGGAGTGGCACGCCCGGCTCCTTCTGGAGCTTGCTGAGCATTTCGAGACCCCGCCGCCCCCGTCGGCGACGCACCCCGTCGTTGGAATCGGCCACTTGCTGTAGCTCCTTCAGCACAAAACGCGGTATGATCAGGGTCCCGGGAATGAAGCCCGCCTGGCCAATATCGGCAATCCGCCCGTCAATAATGGCGCTCGTATCAATAATCGCCTGACCACCCATCCGCGACCCCCTTCTCGATGCTCTCGGGCTGTCCAGGGAGTACACTCCGAAAATCTGCAGGAACTCCTTGCCCCGCATGATCATTATCCAGATGCCGATGTAGCTCAGGAAAATGGTCAGCGCTATAGGCACGAGAGACCGGTAAGGTTTTGGCAGCATGGAAAGAGGTGACACCAGCAGGGCAGAGACAATGAGAGCGATGAAAAGGCCGATGATGACGGCCAGCAGCGTCTGGGGAGATATCGTGTTCAGTTGCCGCCGAATGGCATCGCCTATCTTGCCGATAACGAAAGGCCCGCTTATCGCCCCGACCATAAATCCTCCCACGATCGAACCAAGCAGCCATAATCTGGCCTCGGTCACGCTGGTTGTCGGGGCCAGCCACGCGCCAAGTTTCCACCCGACGAAGGCCAGCACCAGAGCGCCGAACACCCGGCCAACGAGATGAAGTCGCATACGTCTCCTCGGATTAACTGAGACAGCTCGGATTACTATCGTCCCGATTGTAATGCAGATGAAGGTTTATGTCAACGAGAAGTTGAGTTGACGCTGAATCTCCACAGGAGTAGAATCTAACGTTCATATAGACTGGGTGACCATCAAAGAGCGTGCGCTCTGGCGATAAGGAATCATGCATCGTATCTTACGTAAGGAAGACCTCACCCCATCAGTCCACCTCCTCGAAATCGAAGCTCCCGCCATAGCCAGGAAGGCCAAGGCTGGCCAGTTTGTCATGGTCCGCCTGGACGAGGCGGGAGAGCGTATTCCCTTGACTCTCGCTGACTGGGCGCCGCAGGCGGGCTCCATCACGCTCGTATTCCTTGAAGTGGGCAGGGAGACAAACATGCTCGCCAAGCTTTGCGCCGGGGACTATCTGACTGACGTCGCCGGCCCGCTGGGTCAGCCCACCCATATCGAGAAGTTCGGCACCGTTGTCTGCGTCGGTGGCGGTGTCGGAGTGGCGGCTATCGCTCCCATTGCCCGCTCAATGAATGAGGCCGGAAATAGGGTGGTCTCCATCATGGGTGCTCGCAGTAGCAACCTGCTCTTCTGGGAGGACCGGCTGAAGTCCGTAAGCCACGAATTCATAGTCATCACCGATGATGGCAGCCACGGACGACACGGTGTGGTCACCCAGCCCCTGAAGGAGGTGCTGGAGAGGGCGCCCGGCCCGGACAGGGTCATTGCCATCGGGCCGGCGGTGATGATGAAGTTCTGTGCGCTGACCGCCAGGCCCTTCAGTGTGAAAACGATTGTTAGCCTGAACCCGATAATGGTCGATGGCACCGGAATGTGCGGTTCCTGCCGGGTCTCCGTGGCCGGGCAAACCAGGTTCGCCTGCCTCGACGGCCCTGACTTCGACGCTCAGGACGTCGACTGGGACCTCCTCCTGAACCGCCTTCGTACCTACGCCGACAAGGAGAAACAGGCCCTCGAAATGTGGCGGCGCCAGTGCGCCTCGGCTCCGGCCCGGGAGGGGGAAAGCTCAGGCCATGCCCAGGGTTGATACCCATCGTGAGCCCATGCCGAAGCTCGAGCCCTCTGCCAGAAGGGAGACCTTCGAGGAAGTGGCCGTGGGCTACGAGCAGGCTACGGCTGAACACGAGGCGAGCCGGTGCATCCTCTGTCCCCGGCAGCCCTGTGTGGGGGGCTGTCCCGTTGGCGTTGACATCCCCCAGTTTGTCAAAGCCCTTCGTGAGAAGGACATGCCGGCTGCCGTGCGGATCCTCAAGAGCAAGAACAGTCTCCCCGGCATATGCGGTCGGGTCTGCCCACAGGAGAGCCAGTGCGAGCGGCAATGCGTCATCGGCAAGCTTGGGGCGCCCATCGCCATCGGGCGATTGGAGCGCTATGTGGCTGATTGGGAAATGGCGCATGGTCCTGTTGCGGCAGCCGCACCAACTTCCTCTCAACCTTCCGGGAAGCGTGTGGCCGTGGTGGGCTCGGGGCCGGCGGGACTGACTGCCTCCGCCGATCTTGCCAAGTCTGG
Organism: Dehalococcoidia bacterium; assembly: GCA_030690705.1. Classification (GTDB taxonomy): domain Bacteria; phylum Chloroflexota; class Dehalococcoidia; order JAENJB01; family JAENJB01; genus JAENJB01. The sequence goes on from JAUYGE010000171.1 coordinate 5,045, forward strand.
TCACCAGGTAACCATCTTCGAGTCCCTCCACACGCCCGGTGGGGTGCTGGCTTATGGCATACCCGAGTTCCGCCTCCCGCAACGTATCGTCAAGACCGAGGTGGAATACGTCTGCTCTCTGGGGGTGGAGATGCGTCTCAACTGGGTCGTCGGCAAGACGATCACCATTGACGAAATACTGTCCGATGGCTATCAGGCGGTCTTTCTGGGTACAGGCGCTGGCTTGCCCCAGTTCCTCAACCTGCCCGGGGAGAACTATGGTGGCATCTACTCGTCCAACGAGTTTCTCACCCGCATCAACCTGATGAAGGCCTATCTCTTTCCGAGCTACCGTACTCCCATTAACATCGGCCAGGTGGTAGCGGTCATCGGTGGTGGCAACGTGGCCATGGACTCTGCCCGTTGCGCCCTGCGCTCGGGCGCCAGGGAGGTATACCTGGTTTACCGCCGCTCCAGGACGGAGATGCCGGCGCGGGAGGAGGAAATAGAGAACGCACTCGAGGAAGGCGTTATCTTCAAGCTGCTGACCAATCCCCGGAAGTTCCTGGGCAACGACCAGGGACAGGTGACGGGTATGGAATGTGTGGAGATGGAATTGGGCGAGCCCGACCAGAGCGGACGGAGACGGCCCGTGGTCAAGCCGGGCAGCGAGTTTGTGATGAAGGTGGATACCGTCGTCGTGGCCGTAGGGACTACTCCCCATCCCCTCGTCCCCTCGACCACGCCGGGACTGACGGTCAGCGCCCACGGAACGATAGCCGCGGATGAGGGAAGTGGTCAGACCACCCGGCCGGCGGTGTGGGCGGGTGGCGATGCCACCACGGGTTCCGCCACCGTCATCAGCGCCATGGGCGCCGGCAGACGAGCGGCGGCGGCTATCGACCATTACCTGAGAAAGGGGACGGGCGGTTAGAAGGTTGCAGGACGGGTTAGAAAGTTACAGGTTAGAAGGTTGGTGGCCGGGGACATTCGAACTTTATGAACCCCAGGTGAGAGGTGTACAAGTAATCTATGCCAATATACGAATATGAGTGCAGTAAGTGCGGTTTCTGCTTTGAGCGGAGACAGCGCTTTGATGAGGAACCGGTAAGCCTCTGCCCCCAGTGCCATGGGAAAGCCCGCCGCCGCGTGTGTGCGGTGGCCGTTATCTACAAGGGCAGCGGGTTCTACACCACGGACAGCCGTACGGCCAGGCCGGGCGAGGATAGCACTGCCAAGGCCGAGAAAACCGAGACCAAGCCTGAGAAGGTTGAGAAGCCTGCGAAGACAGACACTGCTGAGAAAGAGAAAGGCGTTCAAGCAAAGGAAGCCTAACAGAGAAGGCGGGGGTGAGAGGTCGTTGAATCCTTGAAGGCTTTACTCCAGAGGGTAACCAGGGCCTCGGTGAGTGTTGCCGGCGATAAGGTTGGCAACATTGGGGTCGGGCTGGTCATCCTGGTCGGGGTCGCCGGTGACGACGAAGAGGCGGATGCCGGGCACCTCGCTGATAGGGTGCTGAACCTGCGCATTTTCTCCGACGAGGCGGGAAAATTCAATCTCTCTGTCCTGGATGTGACGGGTGAGTTGCTGCTGGTGAGCCAGTTTACCCTGCTGGCCTCCACACGGAAGGGAAGGCGTCCGGGCTTCGACAAGGCAGCTCCTCCCGAGAAGGCAGCCGCCCTCTTCGAGAGGCTGGTAGAGCTTCTGCGGGGCAGCGGTCTCAAGGTGGACACCGGACGCTTCCAGCAGCACATGGTGGTGGAGATACACAACGACGGCCCGGTGACCATCATGCTGGATAGCAAAGAGCGCTTCCTGCCTCGCGACTCGTGAGCCAGCGGGTTGCTGGGTTGTGCGCTTCGCTTAACCCACCCTACACCCTGTCGTTACCTCGAAAATAGCCACTTCCGGCGTGGTCTGTCATTGCGGCGGGGCTATATTTTCATCCTTCGTGGTGCTGGCTGCAAGCCAGAATGGGGGATTCCCGCGAAGGCGGGAATCCAGGGGAGGTGCGTGGGGAGGTTCCTATCCCTCCATCTCGAGGCTGATGTCCAGCGCCCTGACTGAATGCGTGAGTGCGCCGACGGAGATATAGTCCACACCCGTCTCAGCCACTGAGCGAACATTGTCCAGGGTGATGCCACCCGAGGCTTCTATCAAAATCTTCCCCTTGACCAGCTTCACCGCACGACGCATATCCTCAACGCCCATGTTGTCGAGCATCACCGTATCTGCTCCGGCAGTTGCCGCCTCCGCTGCCTCCTCCGCGATAGTGACCTCCACCTCCACCTTCATCCCTGGCGGCGACCTCCGTTTGGCCTGGAGGATGATGTCCCTCAGGGTCATCCCCTTGGCGCGCAGGGCGGCTATATGGTTGTCCTTGATGAGCACCATATCGCCCAAGTTCAGACGGTGGTTCACCCCACCCCCTGCCCGCACGGCATACTTCTCCAGCAGTCTCAGGCCAGGGGTAGTCTTCCGCGTATCGGTGATGCGGGCTGAAAGGCCGGCCACTGCCTCCACATAGCGGGAGGTCTCCGTGGCTATGCCGCTCATGCGCTGCAGGAAGTTAAGGGCGGTCCTCTCGGCCTTCAAGATGCTGACGGTGGCCCCGCTGACATGGCCCAGGACATCCCCCGGCTTGATTCTGGCGCCGTCTGAGAAGAGACCTGTCACCTGGAGGGCGCTGTCTACATGGAGGAAGACCGCTCTGGACACCTCCAGGCCGGCCACTATCCCGCTCGCCTTGCTGACGAAGGAGGCCCTGCCCTGGAGACCGGCAGGTATCAGCGCATCGGTGGTCACGTCCCCCTGCCCCAGGTCCTCAGCCAGGGCGCTGGTCACTACCTCGTTGATGTACTTTTCAGATAGGGATACGACTCGTTCCAATTAATCCTTCCTGAAGCTTATATGGTGCGCCCACTCGGGGGACGTGTCGGGGAAGTCCTGGCGGTGGTGGGCGCCGCGGCTCTCCCGACGCAGCAACGCCGCCTCGGCCATCAGTCGCCCTGTCATTACAAGGTTGGCCAGCTCGTAAGATGGACGGTCCGTGGTCTCGGGCAACATACGCTGCCACGAGGCCAGAAGAGCTGCGGCCTCTTCCAGTTGCTTCCCGTTCCGCACTATGCCCACCTTGTCCCACATCATGGTTTGCAGGGCAACCACGCCCGGCAGCGGTGCACCGGACAGAGGTTTTCGGGCCGGAAGGCTGTGGAGCGGGTTTCCCATCGTCCCGCCGGTCCCGCTTTTCGCGCCAGCGCCGTCATGTTCCACAATCCTCTTGCTGAAGACCACTACCTCCAGGAGAGAATTGCTGGCGAGGCGGTTCGCCCCGTGCACCCCGGTGCAGGCGGTCTCCCCGCAGGCAAAGAGGCCTGGAACACTAGTCTCACCCCAGCTATTGGTCTTCACCCCACCCATCATGTAGTGGGCTGCGGGCGCCACCGGAATCAGGCCCTTGGTGATGTCCAGGCCGTGCTCCAGGCAGAAGCGGTAGATCTGCGGGAAGCGAGTCGTCACCTTCCGGGCCGGCAGATGCGTCACGTCCAGGAAGACACGCTCACTGCTCGTCTTCTGCATCTGGTACACGATGCTGCGGGCGGTGACATCGCGGGTAGCCAGGTCACCTTCGGGCGCATAGTCAGGCATGAAGCGGTGCCCCTCAACGTCGCGCAAAATCCCTCCCTCCCCCCTCACGGCCTCCGAGATGAGGAAGGGCGTTACCCCAGGCAGGCGCAGGGCGGTGGGGTGGAACTGAAAGAACTCTATGTCCGAAATCTCAGCGCCGGCCTCATACGCCAGCGCCACTCCGTCGCCGGTAGCCACCTCGGCGTTGGTGGTGTACTTGAAAAGCCTTCCCGCTCCCCCAGTCGCCAGGATGATGCGGTCCGAGCCGAACTCTTCAATGATACCGGTGCGGCAGTCCAGCACCCTCACTCCATGAGCCCTGCCCCTGTCCACCAGTATCTTCGTCACCAGGCAGTACTCAAGTATCTTCATAGGCGACGAGCGCACCCTTTGACTCAGGGCCGTCTCAAGGGCTTCGCCGGTGGCATCGCCTCCCGAGTGCAGGATGCGGGGCAGACTGTGGGCCGCCTCTCTGGTGAGGGAGATCTCCCCCTCGACGGTATCGAAGCGGACCCCGAGGTGAATCAGGTCGGAGATGCGGTCGGCGGCTTCCTCTACCAGGATGCGGACCACCTCCGGCTCCGAAAGACCGGCGCCGGCGGCTATGGTGTCATTGAAATGAAGGTCGGGAGAGTCATCTTTCCCGATGGGAGCGGCGATGCCCCCCTGCGCGTAGCGGGTGTTGCAGTCTTCGATATTCCCCTTGGTCAAGAGGAGGACATTTCCCAGCTCCTTCGCCAGCATACCCGTGTAGAGACCGGCGATGCCGCTCCCGATAATGATATAGTCGTAGTGGTTGTTTATCAACCTCTCACCCTTCTTCAGGTGATGGCCAGCATGCGCTCGATGGCCAGCTTGGCCCTGAGCCTTATGTCCTCCGGCACCGTTATGGCATTCCTCCTGGACTGCATCGTCTCCACCACGGTCTCGAGCCGCGTCCTCTTCATATTGGCGCAGATGAGGCTGGTGGCAATCAGGTAGAACTCCTTGCCAGGGTTCTCGTTGCGCATCCGGTAAAGCAGGCCCTCTTCGGTGCCGATGAGGAAGGTCCTCGCAGGGCTCTCCCTGCAAAAGCGTATCATCTGGGAGGTGCTCAGCACCGCATCGGCCAGCGCCACTACCTCGGGGCTGCACTCGGGGTGGACAACCACCGGCGCGCCCGGGTGAAGCTCCCTGGCTCTCTTCACCTGCTCCGCTCTCAGCCTGGCGTGGGTGATGCAGTAGCCCGGGTAGAGAATCATCCTCTTCCTGGTCTTAGTCGAAATGTAATGCCCGAGGTTCTGGTCGGGCACGAACAGAACCTCTTCCTGAGGCACTGATTCCACCACCTTCACCGCGTTAGCCGAGGTGCAGCAGATGTCGCTCTCGGCTTTCACTGCGGCGGTGGTATTCACATAGCACACCACGGCTGCCGCGGGGTACTTTGCCTTCCATTCCCTCAGGTCGGTGTCGTCAATCATGTCGGCCATCGGGCAGCAGGCGGCGCTGTGGGCCAGCAGCACAGTGCGGGTCGGATTTAAGATAGCGGCCGTCTCCGCCATGAAATGCACACCGCAGAAGATGATGTAGTCCGCCTCCACCTGAGTGGTTTTGCGGGACAGCTCCAGGGAATCGCCGACGAAGTCGGCCACGTCTTGCACCTCGGGCCGTTGATAGTTGTGGGCCACAATGACGGCGTTGAGCTCTTTCTTGAGCCTGGCGATTCTCTGGCGGAGCTCTTCCAGCTCAGCCTTCGGCCTCTCGATGCCTGTCAGCATGGCTGACCCCGCTCGCTTAGGCAAAATGTCTCATTTTGGCTCATAGTCGACTATCTTACCCTGCAGGGACCAGGCGGTGGCTTTCTCTATCTGGACGGTGACGACTTCCCCCCTCGGTTCTCCCATATTATGGTCGTTACAGGGGAAAAAGACCAGCTTGTTACTTCTGGTACGGCCCTCCCACTTGTCCTTCTTCCTGCCTTCTACCAGCACCTCGACATCCTGCCCGACGAGCTCACGGTTGATCTCGCCGGCGATCGCCTCCTGCACGGTCTCCACCTCCAGCAGCCGTCTCTTCTTCTCGCCGGCCGGGACATCGTCTTTCAGGGTCCTGGAAGCAACCGTCCCGGGCCGGGGCGAGTAGGCTGCCGCATGGACGGCATCGAATCTTGTTCTGCTGAGCAGATTCAGGGTGTTCTGGAATTGCCCGGCTGTCTCTCCCGGGAAACCCACGATGATGTCCGTGCTGAGGCTCACATGAGGAATGCGCCGTATCTCCTCCACCACCTTCGAGTACTGGGACACGGTGTAGCCGCGCCCCATGGCCCTGAGAATGTCGTCATCCCCTGATTGAGCGGGCAGGTTCAGATGCTCGCATACTTTGTCCAGCGCGGCCATGGTCTCTATGAGACGCGGGCTCATATCCTTGGGATGGTTGGTGAGAAAGCGGAGGCGCTTCAGGGCGTCAATCTCCGATAGCTTCAGAAGCAGGTCCGACAGCGCCGGGTTCCCCGGAAGGTCATGGCCGTAGGAGTTCACGTTCTGACCGACCAGGGTGACCTCCCCTGTCCCCCGCTGCACCAGCCTTTCGACTTCGCAGATCACTTCCTTCACCGGCCTGCTTCTCTCGCGGCCGCGGCGGTATGGAACAATGCAGTAGGTGCAGAAATTGTCGCAGCCCTGCATGATGGGAACAAAGCTGCTGACATCGGGATGCGCCGTGAGGAATGAACTATCACCGGCCGTTCTAATTCCTGTCAGTTCGGTCGTCCAGTCAGCGAAATCGCCAAAATCACCCGGCCCGAAGAAGAAGTCGACATGGGGAAAGCGCCGATGCAACTCCTCCCGCTCCGGTCCCACGAAGCATCCGGTCACCACAATACTGCGGCCGGCTCCGGCCTGTTTCAGCCCCTTGAGATTCGCCAGCTTGTTCAGGGTGCGTTCCTCGGCGCTGCGGCGCACCACGCAGGTGTTCAGCACTATGAAGTTGGCCTCCTCGGCCGTGGCAGCCTCGTCAAAGCCAAGACACTTCAAATGGTTGGTCAGGCGCTCGGACTCAGCCTTGTTCATCTGGCAGCCGATGGTCCAGAGAAAAAATGTAGGCGTTGCCGTCATCGTCGCCGTCATCGTCGAATTAGAAGATGGTCCTCAGATAGTAAGCTGGAGTGAGACCTGTCTGTTTCTCCAGAGGCTTCACTGCAATGTCGGAAGGTCTCTGGCGGAGGGAATGGGATTCGAACCCACGACCCCGGTTACCCAGGGCAACCGCTTAGCAGGCGGCCGCACTAGACCACTATGCGATCCCTCCCAACGGATTTCAAGCCTTTTCAATATAGCACACAGCCTCGTTTCCTTCAAATGGCATGTGAATGACTTGCAAGGGGCTACCTCCTTTGTCATTGCGAGGCATGCAGTGCCGAAGCAATCCGCAACCCCCGCCGAACAGGACGGATTGCTTCGTCGTCCTTCAGTTGAAGGACTCCTCGCAATGACAAAGCAGTCTCGCAATGACGAAACAGGTAATTTCAAGCAGCGAGTCATTCAGTTGTAAGGTTTGTAGCTATCATGCTATGATGACGTCGATTGAAATGGCCAGGTCGGGTCAAGTCAGCGTTCAGGTCGACAAGGCCTTCCGCAGCCTGGTGGACAAGGTATGGCTCGGGAGGGTGGCCCGGACGGTGCTGACCGTTGAGCAGGCCGGACCAGGTGTGGAGTTGAGCCTGACTGTTTCGGGCGACCGGGTGGTCCATTCCCTTAATCGTGACTACCGCGGAAAAGACGCCACCACCGATGTTCTTTCGTTTGCGCTGACAGCGCAAAAGGGGAGAGTCAAATTCGTCCTCCCGCCTGATGGCCTCCGCCACCTTGGGGAGGTGGTGGTGTCATATCCGCAAGCAGCCCGGCAGGCACGCGAAAGGAGCCACTCCGTCGAACGCGAGTTGGCTATTCTGGTCATCCACGGGATACTCCATCTGCTGGGCTACGACCATGAGGGACCGGCGGCGGACATGAGGGATAAGGAGCAGGCCATTCTCGACTCCATAGCTTACCCGTCTATGCCATCCTTGACAGAAGACCTAAAGTAGCTATAATTAGGAACCATTATTAGCACGGGGCGAGAGATGCAAAGTCGGAAATCCAAACAGAGGGAATTGGTGCTCAAGGTGCTGACCGGGACCAGGAGTCATCCTGATGCCGAGTGGCTTTATGAGCAGGCACGAAAGGAGATGCCGGGTATCAGCTTGGGAACGGTTTACCGGAATCTCCGGCTTCTGAAAGACCGGGGCGAGATACAGGAGATTCTTTCCGGGACGAGTGGGAGCCGTTATGATGCGACGGTGGACAACCACTACCATCTGCGTTGCCTGTCGTGTGGCAGCGTTCACGATATCGACGTGCCGGTACGAGAGGACATCAATGCTGAGGTGGAGCGTGCCACAGGGTTTTCTATCTCGCATCATCATCTGGAGTTCCATGGGCTCTGCCCATCTTGCCGCCCGGGCACCACTCTGAGCCAGAGCATCAACCTGCAAGGGTAGTCAGCGCACAGGGAATATCTTGGAGGAGGATTGACATTGGCGAAGATAACAGTCATCTTGGACGACAAGGAGATGTACGAACTCGACCGCATCCTGATTGATGAGGACCAAGGAGACGCATTTGAATTCTTGAGGAACATCAAGAAGAAGGTGAAGGCTGCCCAGGACCGGACATGTGGCATTACCAGCCAGAAGGCCAGCGCTACCGACTAGCAATCATGAGAGGAGACTGAAGATGGCAGCCAAGCAAGTTAAGGTTTATTCGACACCCACTTGCCCCTGGTGTCTGAAGACAAAGAAATTCCTAGACGACAATAAAGTGGCCTTTCAGAACCTCGATGTCGCCTCGGACAAGCAGGCCCGTGAGGAAATGGTGAAGAAGTCAGGGCAATTGGTGGTCCCCCAGGTCGAAATTGATGGCGACCTCAAGATAGGCTACGACGAGGGCTGGCTCAGGCAGAAGCTCGACTTGACCAGCTAGCCAGGCACTCCGCCTGGGCAAAGCTCTCTCCCCATCAGTCGCATGCAACGGAGGAGCCCATGTACGAGGTAATCATAGTCGGTGGTGGGCCTGCGGGCATGGCAGCTGCCGTCTACGCTGCCCGGAAGATGTTAAAGAGCCTGCTGATCACCAAGGACATCGGAGGGCAGGTCAACCAGACGGCGGGGGTAGAGAACTACATGGGCTATCAGTTTATCCAGGGCCCGGAACTGATGGCAAAGTTCGAGGAGCAGATGCGTCGCTTCCCCATAGACATCATGACCGGCAAGGTCGTGCTCCGTGTCTCGTCCGCTGGCAACGGGTTCGAGGTGACGACGGAC
>JAUYGE010000251.1 GCA_030690705.1 Dehalococcoidia bacterium
CTGCCAAACAGGGCCAGGTTCTTGCTGGAGATAATCGCGGCCATTCGCGAGAAGGTGGGCGCGTCCTATCCGTTGTGGGTCAGGCTGAACGGTAAGGAGTTCGGAGTTCGCGGAGGCATTACCCTGGAGGACACCAGCGAGCTAAGCCGGATTCTCGAAAAAGCGGGGTGCTGCGCCATCAACCTGACCCATTATGGGACCGGCTATCCCTTCCACCAACTGGTGGAGCCCGCCGGCAGCTTTGTTTATCTGGCCGAAGCGGTCAAGAAGGCCGTCAACATACCGGTTATGGCGGGCGGCCGGATGACACCTGAGGTTGCCGAGAGGGCTCTGCAGAAGGGCGATGCCGACCTGGTGACCATGGGCAGGCAGTTGCTGGCGGACCCCGAACTGCCCAATAAGGTGGTTTCCGGAAGGCTCGACGAGGTGGCGCCCTGCATTACCTGCCTGTCCTGCCGGGGCCGCTCCGGTGATGCCCGGTGCACGGTGAACCCGGCCCTTGGTATGGAGAAGAAGTTCAGACCGGCTCCGACCCGGAAAGTGAAGAACGTCCTGGTTATCGGCGGGGGAGCAGCCGGAATGGAGGCAGCCGTAATTGCCGCCCGCCGTGGACATCATGTTACCCTGTTTGAGAAGGGGAGCAGGCTGGGTGGGCGAATGCGGATGGCAACCAGGATGCCGCATAAGGCCAGGATCGCCGATTTGAATGATTATCTTTCCCGGCAGGTGAGCAAGCTCGGCGTGAAGGTCGAGTTGGGGAAGACGGTTACACCGGAGCTGGTAAAGAGAATCAAGCCGGATGCAGTGGTCATTGCCGTCGGAGGACGGATTCCGCCGCTCAAGTGGATAGCTGGAGTGCTGTCCGGCCTCCTCCTGTACGGGGATTACAGCCATGTGGAGGAGGTTGGTCGGGCAGTGACGGATGGAGCGGGTCGCCGGCAGACCTTCGGGCCGCACTCGATGCTGACGGCTGTTACTAAACCGGACCAGCGGCTGGTAAAGCAAATCCAGGCCATTGTGCCTGAGGTCTACATTGCCGGCGATTGTATGGACCCTTACGGCATGATGGAGGCCGTGGCCTCCGGGGCGAGAGCGGGTCTTGAGATATAAGTGGAGGAACCGTGCCGGGAGATTGGCCGGGGGGTTGGGAGAAAAATCGAACGGGGGGTATTGACAAGCCCGGCAGACTTATGGTACATTGAGAATTGTCCCAAGCAATCAGGCAATACTCGGTGGTGATGGGCCCGAGAACAGGGAAGCGGAAGCTGAGGTTCTGGGGAACAGGGGAATCCGAGATGCAAGGTCGCTTGGGACCTTTATTTGTCCTGAAGCACCGCTTCCTGTCTTCCTCCCTTTGCGTCATTCCCTATATCAGTACTACCCTCTGCCATTAGCTCAGACCTGAGCACTCCGACAAACGGAAGATTCCTGTATCCGCCCTTGTGGTCCAGCCCGTATCCTACTACAAACTCCTCGGATATCTCGAAGCCAACATACGCGATGGGAACATCCACCAGTCGCCGCGTCTTCTTGTCCAGGAGGGTGCAGACCTTCAGGCTGGCTGGCTTGTGGGCTTCGAGATGCCTCAGTACGTAGTTTAGTGTCATGCCGGTGTCCACGATGTCCTCGACCAGAAGCACGTGCATCCCGGCAACGCTGGTGTCGAGGTCTTTGGTGATTCGTACTGCCTGAGATGCGGAAGCGCTGTAGTAGGAGATGGCCATGAAGTCCACCCCGGTGGGGATGGAAATGTAACGCATCAGGTCAGCCATGAAGAAGACGACGCCTTTGAGGATACCGATTAGCAAAAGGGGTTTGCCTTCGTAGTCCCTGGATATCTGTTTAGCAAGCTGGCGGACTCGCCGTTGAATCTGGGCATGGCTGAAAACGACGTGGTGAATGTCCTCGGTGCTTCCTCCAGCAAAATGCCCGTAGCCGTACTTGGCCAGGAGGCGCGAGTAGTCTTTTCTGTTGAGAAGCATGATATTGACCTGAGGATACAGGGTCTTAAGGAGCCGGATCTTGCGGTGCTTAGCGGTCATGAGGCGCTGCTTGGAGGTTGTCAGCTCCACGTAGAGGTCGAACTCGGGCAGGTAGAAGTCAGGGGTGAACATCCCGTGTGAACCGTTGCCGGCCTGCTGTAGCGGGAAGGAACGGGGCTCGTAGAGCCATTCAATCCGGTAGAAGTCGAGGAGGCGCGCCAGTTCCTCCTCGGAGGGGTGGGCAAAGGTCAGAGGCTTTCTCAGGTCGGGGATGAGAACGGTGCGATTTCCTTCAGCCTCTGCCTGGGCCTCGGTGCTCTGGCGCACCAGATCCGTTAGCCGGGCGTTCTCCAGTATGAGGGCGGTGAGATTGGCAATGGAGATGACAAATCCCTTCTCCTCCCTGGAGAAGTGGCGCTGATGGCGGGTGTAAAGTCTGAGTTCTCCAAGGACCTCGCCCTTTTTCTTCATGACCGGGACACTGAGGAGCGAGGCGATGCCAGCCTGCTTGGCGAGCGCTGGGTACTGGAGGCGGGGGTCGGTGGTGGCATCGGCGATCTCCACGACCTTGCCCTCGAGGTTCTCGCCGAGGCTCTTCTGGGCATCAAGAAGGCCCTTGCGGAGGTACCAGTCGCTCAGTCCCTGGGCTGCACTGTGGATGAGATGCTGGCGGGTGGAATCGAGGAGCAGCACAGTGCAGCCGTCCACTCCCAGGGCCTCGATGATGTTCCGCACTACGGCGTTGAGAACTCGCTTGATGGTCGCGGCAGATTGACTCGCCTTGAATATCTCGTGGACAGCCCGGTAGTATTGTCCGCCGCCGCCTTTCATAAATCCTCCCGCTAGCCTAGCCGCACTTGGTGTAGCCGCATCCAGGGCATAGGTGGCATCCTTCCTGGTAGATGAGGAGGCCGCCGCACTCCGGACACTGTCCGGCTGGGCTGTAAGTCCCGCCGGTCTTATGGCTGCTGCCGGTCTGGATGTCTCCCTTGAGGTGCCTCTCGAGGACACTGCCGATGGCGTCAGCGCAGGAGAGTACGGCGCGGCCGTCTTGCCAGGCAATGGAAGGGCAACGAATGCCCCGCAGATGCTTGGTGATGGAGTTGGTATCCACCCCTGAGCGCAGGGCCAGGGAGATGAGGCGGCAGGTGGCCTCCAGTTGGGCGGAGGCGCATCCGCCCGTCTTGCCGAGGCTGGAGAAGACCTCGCAGATGCCCTGCTCATCGGAGTTGACAGTCACATACATGTTGCCGCAGCCGGTGGTGACCTTCTCGGTGAAGCCGGTGGTAACCGGTGGTCGGCGGCGTGGCGTTCTGGCCCCATCGTCCCGATGAAGTTGGGACTCCTTCTCCGCAGCCGGCTCTTTCCTGGCAACGCTGAGTACCTGGCCTTCGCGGCTTCCATCCCGGTAGATGGTTATGCCTTTGACCCCTTCTTTGAAGGCGAGCATATAGACGTGGGACACATCTTCCCGTGTAGCATCATGGGGGAAGTTGACTGTTTTGGAGACGGCGTTGTTGGTGAATCTCTGGAAGGCCGACTGCATTTTCACGTGCCACTCCGGGGTGATGTCATGGGCGGTCACGAAGACCTTCTTTACGTCTTCCGGTATCCCGTCCATGTCAGCCAGTTTACCGCCGGCGGCCAGGCGCTGCATTAGCTCGGCTGAATAGAATCCCCTCTGGCGGGCGACCTGCTCGAAATAGGGGTTCACCTCCACCATGCTTTCGCCGTCGAGGATGTTGCGCATGTAGCTGAGGGCGAAGAGCGGCTCGATGCCGCTGGAGCAGCCGGCGATGATGCTGAGCGTGCCCGTGGGGGCGATGGTGGTCCTGGCGGCATTCCTTACCCTGGGCTTGCCGGGCGAGTCATAGACGCTCCCCTGGAAGGCGGGGAACACCCCTCTTCCCTCAGCCAGCTGTATGGAGGTTTCGAGAGCTTTCTCATCTATGAACCGCATGAGCTCTCCGGCGAGGCGAAGAGCCTCTTCGGAGTTATAGGGAACGCCCAACTGGAGCAGCATGTCGGCGAAACCCATCACTCCCAGGCCGACTTTCCTGGTGGCCCTGGTCCGCTCGGCTATCTGGGGAAGGGGGAACTGATTGACGTCGATGACATTGTCGAGGAACCGGACTGCCAGCTTCACAATCCTGGCCAGCCGGGGATAGTCCACCTCAAAGCCGCCATTCTTCTGGCGCAGTGCTTTGGTCAGGTTGATGGAGCCCAGGTTGCACGACTCGTAAGGCAACAGCGGCTGCTCGCCGCAGGGATTGGTGCTCTCGATGGCGCCGAGATGGGGAGTGGGATTGTCCCGGTTGATGCGGTCGATGAAGATGATGCCCGGGTCGCCGCCTTTCCAGGCCATGTCCACCATCTTGTCGAAGATTTCTCGCGCGTTGGCCTTGCCGGCCACCTCATGGCTGTGGGGGTTTACCAGGTTGTACTCCGTTCGCTTTTCCACGGCTTCCATGAATTCGGCGGTTACCGCCACGGAGAGGTTGAAGTTGGTGAAGGCCTTCGGGTCTTCCTTGGCGGTGATGAATTTCCAGATGTCGGGGTGGTTCACGTTGAGGATGCCCATGTTGGCGCCGCGGCGCATGCCTCCCTGTTTGATGACGTCGGTGGCCGTATCGAAGGCGCGCATAAAGGATATGGGACCGCTGGCCACTCCGCCGGTGGAGCCGACCCTGTCTTTTGCTGGACGGATGCGAGAGAAGGAGAATCCTGTGCCCCCGCCGCTCTTGTGAATCAGCGCCGTGTACTTGACGGCATCGAAAATAGATTCCATTGAGTCTTCTATGGGCAGGACAAAGCAGGCGGAGAGCTGTCCCAGCTCTCGCCCGGCGTTCATCAGGGTTGGGGAGTTAGGGAGGAACTCGAGGCTGGCCATGGCCTGGTAGAAGTCCTCCTCCAAGCGTGTCACGTCCGCCTTTGGCGGATGGTAGGACAGCTCGGCTGAACTCACGGTGCTGGCTACCCGACGGAACATGTCCTCGGGCGTTTCAACTACCTGGCCGGTCCTGTCCTTCTTCAGATACCTCTTCTCGAGCACCCGTTGGGCGTTTTCGGAGAGGGTGATAACAGTTGAGGCGGTGACCATCGGCGTTACCTCGCTATTGTCCAAGATTTCTCTTACTATGGCCTGGATCTGGGGTTCCGGAGGCATGGTATTGATTCTCTGGCGCTTCCGCGGCGCCAGGTGTTCCATGCCGGGCAGGGTCGGGGCCTGCTCCAGCTTCTGAATCACCTGGTTGGTGAACTGCTCGAGCCGGTCCCTGTCGGTAATGCCCATTGCCTCGGCGGCGGCAAAGACGGAGCGTGCTACGCTGTTCCGGTCCACTGTTTCTCTCGGCTCTCCTCGTTTGTTGGTGCCAGACATCTTCTCTCTATTCTTCGCTTCAGTCCGCTACAATCATGGGTGGGGAGACCCCTCAGTTCCGGACGGTCTGCGCCGGCTCCTGCTTGGGGAGCAGGGGAAGCTGGCTTCCCTGCCTGCCTGTCCCTTCCTTGCCTTTAGAGAGAGAGTCCACCTCTGTCTTCAGCATGTTGAGGTCGGAGAAATCGCGGTAGACGCTGGCGAAGCGGATATAAGCAATGTGGTCCAGCTTCCTGAGCTTCTCCATGACCATGTCCCCTATGACAGAGCTGGTCACCTCCGTCTTTCCCAAGTGATGGAGTTCGGCTTCGATATCGTCTACCAGCTTATCCACCGCGCCGGCGTGCAGGGGGCGCTTTTCGCAGGCCTTGCGAATGCCGGTGAGCAACTTGGTGCGGTTGAATTCCTCTCGTCTCATGTCTTTCTTGATGACGAAGAGGCTTGTGCCTCTGACCTGTTCATAGGTAGTGAATCGCGATTGACAGCGGAGACATTCACGACGGCGACGTATGCTCGTTCCCACACTGCGGGAATCAATAACCTTGGAATTTCTGTGATCGCAATAGGGGCAAAGCATTTCCACCGCCCACACCATATTGTGGTTGCCGGAGTATGCTACCACAACTTGTTGATGGTGTCAAGGAATTTGCGGGGAATTTTCCGAGGCTTTTCAGGAAGGTGGATGGGCTAGCCACGACTCCTAGAAGAGGAAAATGTGGTTTGCTCGTAGCTTGGAATGATGAAGAAGTTAAGCGGTGTCTCCGGGGGAAGGCTGAGCCCCGATTCGTCGGGGCTCAGCCTTCCAGGAGATGGAGAAATGGCTTATGAGGTGTGTCTTACCACTTCTTGCTGGCGCCTGCCTTAGCGTCCTGGGGCGCCGGTCTGGCGGTGAGCATGGGCCGGCCATGGGTAGACCGGTTGCGGAAGATGGCTGGTACATCCAGGCCGTCCTCTTTGTCTTTGACCAGGCGCATCAGCTCCTCCTTCGTGGGCGGGCCGCCGGTCGTGGAGTTAACGAAGCCGGTGGCTATGAGAGTGATCTTGCAGTCGTTGTCCATCTTGGGGTCGTAGACGACGCCGAAGATGATGGTGGCATCAGGGTCGACGGCCTGCTGTATCAGGTCGGCGGCGGTCCTGACTTCATGCAAGGTCAGGTTCTGACCACCGGTGACGTTGAACAGTACACCCTTGGCTCCCTCAATGGAAACGTCGAGCATGGGGCTGGCCAGTGCCGCTTGAGCTGCCTCTCTGGCGCGGTTCTGGCCGCTGCCGCGTCCGATGGACATCCATGCTGGGCCGGCATCCTTCATGACGGCTCGGACGTCAGCGAAGTCCAGGTTGATCATGCCGGGGACGGTGATGACCTCAGCGATTGCCTGGACGGCATGAGTCAGGACGTCATCGGCCATTTTGAAG
>JAUYGE010000268.1 GCA_030690705.1 Dehalococcoidia bacterium
GCCAGGTGGCAGCCGTCCCATCCCCTGGGGAGGTGGTTGCCCTCTGCCTAATCTGGCGGCCGGGGATGCTGGTCCGAGATTCAGAGGTAGAGACCGAGCTGCTGGAGACGGTCCGCAGCCAGGCGGAGAGAGAACGCCTGATGGTGGAGCACGAGAAACTGCACTACGAGGCCTCCCTTAAGGAGCAGATGCGCCGGGAGACTCTCGCTCGCTATCGTGAGCAACTCCGGGAGATGACTTTCCCCTACCAGGAGGCCTGGGACCAACTGAGGGCCAGAGTCTACGAGGATGCCCGGGCTATCGGCGAGAGCCTACGCAAAAACGGCCACCTGAGGGGGAAGACGGCACAGCGGGCTGCTGGACTGGCCAGCACCTTCCGGCTCCTCAACTGCCAGAAAGACGGAGAGCTGGCGGAGCTTCTGGGACAACTGGAGGCGCTAGCCACGTCCCCCATTCCCAAGAACGGGAAACGGCGTAGAGAGGTCGAGCCTATAGAAGGAGTGCTGGGGGAAATAGCCCGCCTTACCCACGCTTCAGCAGAAGAGGTAAAACGTCGCTCCGAGCCAAGCCGGTTCCGGGCTCTTGAGGTGTGATCCTTATCTCTCCGATGTTGCGGGCCTGCTGTCCCCCCATGGCTGGCGTCCCCGCCATCGACTTCTAAAGCTTCCATAGTCCCAAAGCGTGCCGGTTCACGGCCAAAGCTTCAGACAGTACAAACCATAGCCACAGGAGGTGACCCTTGCTTGAAGAACTGGATGTGCTCATCAGAGCCCGCTACCCGTTGATACTGGTAAACACCTACGAAGAGGAGCGGGCTCTCCGTCTCATTACTGCCCTCGCCTCCACCCAGCGTCATCGGGACAAAGGCCTCTACACCTGGTCGCGTATCCGGGGGCTGGCCAGGATGGACGGCAAGAAGCAGGCCTTTCCCGACTCCCAGGATCCCCTGGCGGTCCTCGACCTGATTGATGGGAAGTTGGAGAGCGGCCTGTTCGTGCTCCTG
>JAUYGE010000269.1 GCA_030690705.1 Dehalococcoidia bacterium
CGGCAAGGTGCTTTCGATGATGCCTCTCGAGAAAACGGGTTCCAGCAAGGATGTCAAAGTCGGTGGTTTCCGCATCGAGGGCACCATCGGCCTCGACTGCACTCTGCCTTTCCTGGCGAAACAGGCCTTCAACCGCACCCACTACCCGGTGGATAGGGTAGACCTGAAGAAGTACTTCACCGAGAAACAGATCGCCGATGTCCGCGCCACCCAGCACGGTTATGTCAAGCTGTGGGCGGAGAGGGGCGGTTAGGCTACCAAGTAGTTCACGCTGCAAGCAAGCCCCCATGTCATTGCGAGCGAAGCGAAGCAATCCGTAGCCTCCGGGTGGCACGAAGAACGGATTGCTTCGTCCCCTTCGCTACGCTCAGGGCTTCGGCTCACATGCTCCTCGCAATGACATGAATGTCGGAATAAGGGTTGAAAAACAAGCCCCGTCCATGTTATAATGTCTTTTGTTCGGTTCAGAGAACCAAACCTTTAATATCAGTCCTGAGAGGCTGGCAAGGTCGAATGGTCAAAGAACACACTAACAATATAGCCGGTTGGCGCCAGAACCTCTTGCCAGCATTGAGCAAGAGGTTTTTTTATGTCTGAAAAAGTCATCGCCACCGCCGATGACATCCGGCGCGCCCTCACCCGGGTCGCCCACGAAATACTGGAGCGGAACCGCGGCGCGGACAATCTGGTGCTGGTGGGCATGCTCACCCGCGGAGCGCCGCTGGCCCAGCGTCTGGCCGACATCATCGCCTCCCTCGAAAACATCAGACCCCAGGTGGGCAATCTCGACATCGGCCTCTACCGGGACGACCTCTCTCTCCGCGACACCCAGCCGGTGATCCACCGGACTGACATTCCCACCGATATCAGCGACAAGAAGGTCATCCTGGTGGATGACGTCCTCTTCACCGGTCGCAGCATCCGGGCGGCCATGGATGCCCTCATTGACCTGGGCCGCCCTCAACTGGTGCAACTGGCCGTGCTGGTGGACCGCGGGCACCGGGAGCTACCCATCCGCGCGGACTACATAGGCAAGAACATCCCCACCGCGCTGTCAGAGCAGATAGAGGTGAGGCTGAAAGAGATAGACGGAAAAGACGAGGTGGTCATTATCACTGAGGGAAGGGGGCAGGCATGAGACCGATGGTACAAAGAGAGGGCGCTCCTCCGTTATCAGAGACCATACCGGAGATCAGCACCTCGGTATGGAAGCACAATCACATCCTGGACCTGGACGACTTCACGCGGGAGGAGATCGAGCTTATCTTCGTCATTACCGACGGCATGAAGGAGATCCTCAGCCGGGAGATCAAGCGCGCCCCGACCCTGCGGGGGAAAACGGTGGTCACCATCTTCTTCGAACCCAGCACGCGCACCCGCGCCTCCTTCGAGCTGGCCGCCCGCGCCCTGACCGCCGACGTGCTGAACATCACCGCCTCTACCAGCAGCATAGTCAAGGGGGAGTCCCTCCTCGACACCCTGCGCACCATCCAGGCCCTCGGAGCCGATGTGCTGGTGATGCGCCATTCGCAGTCGGGCGCTCCCTATCTGGCCGCCCGCCAGGTGAACATGAGCGTGGTCAATGCCGGCGACGGCGCCCACGCCCACCCCTCGCAGGCGCTGCTCGATATGTACACCATGCGGAGCCGCCTCGGTCACCTCGAAGGACGGAAGGTAGTTATCATAGGAGACATCCTCCACAGCCGGGTGGCCCGCTCCAACATCTGGGGACTGAGCACCATGGGCGCAGAGGTCGTGGTCTGCGGACCGCCCACCCTCCTGCCCCTCTACATGAACGAGGACAGGGCCGGGGGCCAGCTGCCGCGGGTAACGGTGGAGAGCAACGCCGACAAGGCGGTCGAAGGCGCCGACGTCGTCATGGCGCTGCGACTCCAACTGGAGCGTCAGGAAA
Organism: Dehalococcoidia bacterium; assembly: GCA_030690705.1. Classification (GTDB taxonomy): domain Bacteria; phylum Chloroflexota; class Dehalococcoidia; order JAENJB01; family JAENJB01; genus JAENJB01. Next base: position 1,913 of record JAUYGE010000269.1, read on the forward strand.
AAGGTCTGCTGCCGGCTGTTCGCGAGTATGTCCGCTACTATCAAATCACCCAGGAACGGCTGGCCCGCGCCAAACCGGGCGCCCTGGTGATGCACCCCGGTCCGGTGAACGAGGGCATCGAGGTCTCTCCGGAGGTATCCCACGGGGCCAACTCGGTCATCGAAGAGCAGGTGACCAACGGCGTGGCCGTGCGCATGGCCTTGCTCTACCTGCTGGCCGGAGGGAAGAAGCATTAAATAAATGGGGCGTTTTAGAGGGGCGCAGCCCCTCTACGAAAACATATCCCCTCTCTCCTTAGAAAGGAGAGAGGGGTAAGGGGTGAGAGGTTGTCGAACAATCCTATATTGATTACCGGCGGACGGCTGATTGACCCCGCCCAGAAGCTGGACAAGAAGATGGACCTGCTGCTCAAGGACGGTCATGTCTTCTGGCTGGGGGAGGAAGGCAAGGCCCCCTCCCTCCCCGAAGCCCCCACTATCCTGACGGCCAGGGGAAAGGTGGTCTGTCCGGGATTCATCGATCTTCATTGTCATCTCCGGGAGCCGGGATTCGAGGAGAAGGAGACCATCGCTACCGGCACCAGGGCCGGGGCCAGAGGAGGATTCACCACCCTTTGCTGCATGCCCAATACCAATCCCCCGTTAGACTCTAGGGCGGTGGTGGATTATGTCATCCAGAAGGCCCGGTCCGAGGGCGTTATCCGGGTCCTGCCCATAGGTTGCATCAGCCAGGGACGGCGAGGGGAAGGACTGGCGGAGATGGGGGAACTGGCGGAAGCCGGCGTGGTCGGCTACAGCGATGACGGAGCGCCGGTGAGCAACGCCCGCCTCATGCGCCACGCCCTGGAGTACAGCCGCGGCTGGAAGCTTCCCGTCATCTCTCACTGCGAAGAGATCTCCCTCACCGAGGGCGGGCAGATGAACGAGGGCGCGGTGGCCACCAGACTGGGGCTGAAGGGCATGCCCGCCGAGGCCGAGGAGTGCATGGCAGCGCGGGACATCGCCCTGGCCAGGCTTACCGGCGGACGGCTGCACCTGGCCCACATCAGCAGCGCCGGCTCGGTGGAGCTGGTACGCCGGGCCAAAGAAAAAGGCATTTCAGTGACCGCCGAGGTCACCCCGCACCATCTGACCCTCACCGAAGAGAAGGTCATGGGATACGATACCAACGCCAAAGTGAATCCCCCGTTGCGAACCAGGACGGATATCGCCGCTCTGCTTCAGGGGCTCAGGGAGGGCGTCATTGACGCCATCGCCACCGACCACGCGCCCCATGCTGCCGTAGACAAGATGTGCGAGTTCGGACTGGCCGCCTTCGGCATCAGCGGTCTGGAGACGGCGCTGGGGAGCCTGATGACCCTGGTGAACCAGGGAGAGCTGGAGTTGGGCCTGGTCATCGCCCGGCTTACCTCCGGGCCGGCCGGCGTCCTGGGAGGCATCCCGATGAAATCGGGACTGGGCACCCTGAAAGTCGGCTCTCCCGCCGATGTCACCATCTTCGACCCGAAGGGGGAATGGTTGGTGAGCGAGGCTTCTCTAATATCCAAAGGCAAGAACACCCCCCTCCTGGGGACAAAGCTGAAAGGAAAGGTAATAGCCACCATCTTCGGTGGGCGGGTGGTCTACAAGGAGGGAGCGCCATGAGCCGAGCCTCCCCATCATGTCATTGCGAGCGAAGTGAAGCAATCCGTCACCCCCACATTCACGGATTGCTTCGGCCCCTATCGAGCGGGGCCTCGCAATGACCGAAGGGATAGGGGGCAGGGGTAAGAGGTTAATCAATTGAAGAAAGCAATCTTAGTCCTGGAAGACGGCTCCGTCTACGAAGGCTATTCCTTCGGCGGCGAGTCCACCGCCTGGGGCGAGGTGGTCTTCAATACCAGCATGACCGGCTATCAGGAGATGCTGACCGACCCCTCATACGCCGGCCAGATTGTCGTCCCCACCTATCCCCTGATCGGCAACTACGGCATCAACGAGCAGGACGTGGAGTCGCGGCGCATCCAGGTCAAGGGCTTCGTCATACGGGAGGAGTGCCCCCGACCCAGCCACTGGCAGAGCCAGAAGACCCTCCACCAGTACCTGGCCGAGAACAGCATCCCAGGGCTCGCCGGGGTGGATACCCGCGCTCTCACCCGCCACCTGCGCTCGGCCGGGGTGATGCTCGGCCTCATCACCTCAGAGATGACCACTGATGAGGCACTGCACCAGATGAGGAGCCTGCCGCGATACGAGACCATAGACTACGTCAAAGAGGTGTGCACCGGACAGCTCTACTCGTGGAGCGGCAACCCCAATGACGCGGCTTCCAACATGAGCCACCCCACAGCGCGCAAGACCGCTCACCGGAACCATATCGTGGTGGTGGATGGCGGGGTGAAGTACAACATCCTGCGCATCCTTCACGGGCTCGGCAACTCGGTGGTGGTTGCCCCGTGTACCAGTTCGGCCAAGGAGATTCTGAAGCTCAAGCCCGATGGGGTGGTGTTCTCTCCCGGTCCGGGCAACCCGGCCCTCCTGGGCTACATGGAGGAGGCGATGAAGGGGCTGGTGGGCCAGAAGCCCGTCATGGGCATTTGCCTGGGACACCAGATACTGGGGCGGGCCTTCGGCGGCAAGACCTTCAAGCTCAAGTTCGGCCACCGGGGAGGCAACCACCCGGTGAAGGACCTGACCACCGGACGGGTCCATATCACCGCCCAGAACCACGGCTTCGCCGTGGACGGGGATAAACTCGGCGGCGACCTGGAGGTCAGCCAGGTCAACCTCAACGACGGCACGGTGGAGGGACTGCGCCACAAAGAGCTTCCCGTCTTCTCCATCCAGTACCACTCCGAGGCCTCCCCTGGTCCGAGGGACAACGTCTATATGTTCGAGCGGTTCATGGAGATGGTGAGGGGCAATAAGAAATGACCCTATCCCCGTCATTGCGATCCCGATGGAATCGGGAGAAGCAATCCGTCCCCCTGTCCTCTATCCCCCGAGTAGGGGCACGGCGAGGTCCCGCCGTCACATCGCGGGATGCCGTGCCCGCGTTGGCCGCCCTCTTCCCTTCGTCAAGTTCAGCCCCTGTCCTGAGCCTGCCGAGGGGGCAGGCTCTATCCCCCTCCCGTCAGGGGGGTCTTGCCTCATCGGAGATCCTTCGCTTCGCTCAGGATGACAGGGGGGCGACACTTTTGGGGCAAAGGCCGTCAAGGGAGAAGGAACATCACGGATTGCTTCGTCCGCCTGCGGCGGCCTCGCAATGACAGTGATGGCGCAGGGAAGGGACACCTCTATATGTTCGAGAGATTCGTGGGGATGGTGTGGGGATGAAGTTAGTGGATAAGTATAAAATAGAATCATATCTGGAAGAATTCAAAGACTTCTATCAAAAGCTCAAAAAGTATGAT
>JAUYGE010000271.1 GCA_030690705.1 Dehalococcoidia bacterium
TCATCTTCATGAGCCTTCCGCCCGAGACAGGGCTGGGCCGCAAGAAGAACGCGGGAAACGACAGGTTCGAGAGCGAAGAACTGGCCTTTCACCGCCGGGTGTGGCGAGGCTACCAGGAATTGGCCGCCGCCGAGCCGGCGCGCTGGCTGGTAGTGGATGGCACCCTATCGCCCTCTCTGATAGACCAGGCCATCTGGCAGACAGTGAGCCGGCTGCTGGACATCCCTCAGTCACTCCGTTAGACACTAGCGTCCCGCGAAACCCACGACTTGAGACACCTGACCTGCCAATGAAGGAGGTATGTTATGACGCTGCCTGAGAAACAGAAAACGGATGACAGGCTCTTGGCCCAAGTGAGCGGGCTAGCCGACATGGTGGAATATCAACAAGGCTCGGTTGTCAGCCGGACGATAATAGACCAGAAAAGCGGGACTGTGACCCTGTTTGCTTTCGACGAGGGGCAGGGGTTAAGCGAACATACCGCGCCCTTCAATGCCATGGTTTACGCTATTGACGGCAAGCTCCGGGTCATAATAGGCGGCAAGCCATTCGACCTCAGCGCGGGAGACGCGATTATCATGCCGGCCAACCAGCCGCATGCCCTTCAAGCGATAAGCAGGTTTAAGATGATGCTCATCATGATTAGAGAGTGAAAGAGTTAGTCTTCTACACGATTGCAGGCGGCGTGATTGCCGCCGTAGCTCAGGCTGCCGGGGCGAGTCTCGCGGTCACCCTGTTCGCGTCGCTGCTCATCCCGCCGATCCTCCTGCTCGTCTTCAGAATCATGCGGTAGACAGGCGTGAAAGCCGCTCCTTCACCACACCCCCAAGAAAGGGCCTCTTGCTACCGAAAACAGGAGATTCCCTCTCAAACCCACCAAGTCCCACGAATCATGCGTCAAGCTTTCTGAGGCGCGGGACCGCTACCAGTAGAAAAATAGTGAAGGCGGTGACCACTCCGCCTCCTATGGCTATGGCTGCCGGCGCACCGAGATAGTTGGCCACGACGCCCGCTTGAAGCCCGCCCAGCGAGGTTAAGCTCCAGACCAGACTGTAGATGGCCATCACCCGGCCCCGGACATTGTCAGGGACCAGGTACTGGACCAGGGTATGGGCGGTCAGCATGTACAGGTGCTGCATGAAGCCGGCCACGACGATCACCATGGCTGCCCCGGTGTACTGGCGTGTGAAGGAAAGGAGGATGAGCAGCAGCCCGAAGAAGGCGGAGCCACCCAGCAAAAGGATGGATTTCTTCTTGAAGCTACCCAGCATTGCCCCCAGGAGCACTCCAGCCAGTGTCCCCATTCCCATGAAGGTTATCAGTAGGCCATACCCTTTCGAATCCACATGAAGGATGTCCCCGGCGAAAATGGGCAGGAGGTAGACGAATGACATGCCGAAAACACTGTTCAGCAGGACCATGCCGATAACCGAGCTGAAAATGGGATTCCGAAGCACATATTTCAATCCCTCCCACGGAGAGGCGCGGGCATTCCCTCTTTCACCACGGTCTGCTTTTCCCGCCTTGATCCGGGAGATGGCTATCACCATGGCCAGGTAAGCGGCGGAGGTGATGAAGAAGCAGATGGCCGGGTTGAAGGCCGCCAGCAGCCCTGCTATCGCCGGCCCAACGATGCGGCTGGTCTGGTGGATAGTGGAATGGAGTGCGATGGCATTCATCAGGTCCTTCCGGTCTTCGATCAGGTTGGGAAAGAACGCCTGTCTTGTAGGCCCGTCGATGGAGGTTATCGCGCCGAAGAGGAATGCGAAGACCAGCAGGTGCGGCATCTTGACCAGTCCCATCAGGGTGGAAGCCGCCAGGAGGAACAGGAGGACAAGCAGGCTGAAATTGGTGAGCATGAGGAGCCGGCGCCTGTTGACGCGGTCAGCCAGCACGCCTCCGTAGAGGGTGAAGACGATGCTCGCCCCCCCTTCGACACCGCCAACCAGTCCGAGGGCTAGAGCTGACCCGGTCAGCTTATATACGAGCCATAGCATGGCGACCTGCCGCATCTGGTTGCCGAAGGTGGTCGCCACCATGCCAAGCCAGTAAAGCCGGAAGTTGGGATAGCGAAGGGACCTGAGGAGGGGGACCTTCTCGGTCACCGTGGTCAGGGATAGACGCATATCCGCAATCTTACACCCGAGCGATTTATCTCACAAGGCCCGGCACACGCCTGTGTTGCCATCCACCCCCTTGAATAGCCCAGCCAGAGCCTGTAAGATTGCCTTTTGCGCCTCCGTGCCCGGTGCAATCATTGGTGGAAAGGGAGACAGATATGGCTGAGGGAAGAGTTGAGATCGAGATAGACGCTCCGGTGAAAAAAGTGTTCGACTTCGTGGCCGATGTGGAGACCCACCCCCTCTACGACGGCGAGTTTGTCGAGAGCGTCAAGATTACCTCCGCCAAAAGGCGTGGTAAGGGGGTGACCTTCACGCAGGTCCGCCGCGGAGCGAACAAGCCTTCGGATTCAGAAATCCTCGAGTTCATACCGAACAGAAAAGTGGCCTGGATCGCCCGGGGAAGCAAAGGAGACGTCCTCGTCAGCTACTGGTTCAAGAAGACACCCCGGGGCACCCACGTAATTCATGCGGTCAGTTCCACCTTGCTCGACGACCCCGAGAGGCTGAAGCTCTCCTATGAGGAAAACACCAGGGAACTGGCCAACTTGAAGAAGATGCTGGAAGAAGGATAGGAGCTAGACCTTTGTTCGCCAGAGGGAGAGCCTTACTGAAGCAGAACGAGACGCTGCTCATCATCTACATCCAGACAGCCCTGGCCACCCTCGGTTTCGGTCTCATCAGCCCCGTCCTGCCCCTCTACGCACGCTCCTTCGGAGTCAGCATCTTCATGATCGGGCTGCTGGTGACATCCGTGGGAGTGGTGCGCGTCCTCCTGGATGTGCCCATGGGGAGAATATCCGACCGCTTTGGGCGAAAACCCCTGGTGGTGCTGGGGTCGGCCCTGATGGCCCTGGGCTCCTTCGGCGGCGCCATGTCGGGCAATTTCTGGATGTTCATGGCCTTCCGCGTGATGTGGGGAGTCGGCTCATCCTTCTGCACCATGTCGCTGCAGACAATGCTGACCGATGTCAGCACAACGGGCAACCGGGGGCGGGTGATGAGCGCATACCAGGCAGCCTTTCAGGTAGGCCACAGCATGGGGCCCGCCATCGGAGGTCTGATCGCCTACTACTACGGACTCAGAGGGCCCTTCTTCGCCTACTCCACAGTAGCACTATTCGCTATGATCTGGGCTTCTCTGCGACTGCGCGAGACCAGGAAACCCGCCGCGGCAACGGCGACCGGCCACCGGGAGGCCGCCGGCACAGCAGCGCACGAACCGAGAAAGAGCAGCTTCGCCCTGTACCGGCAGCTCCTCCTCGATACCAGCTTCATGCTGGTCGCCCTCCTGACATTTACCCACGCCATGTCACGCACCGGCACCAACCAGATTGTGCTTCCCATCCTGGCTTCCGAGCAAGTGGGTATCAACACCGGACAGCTAGGACTAGCCCTCACCCTGACCGGCCTGGTTCATCTCTTCACCACCTTTGTCGGCGGATGGATTTCCGACCGCTTCGGGCGAAAGAGGGCGCTGGTGCCCGGCTATTTGATAATGGCCATGAGCATCGTAGTCTTCGCCCTGAGCCGCAACTACTGGGTCTTTCTCATCGGCTCATTCGCTATGGGGCTGGGACGCGGCATCAGCGGCCCCACCGTCGCTTACGCTGCCGACCTGGCCCAGCCGGGACAGTTCGGCGCCACCCTGGGGCTTTTTCACACCTTCAACGACCTCGGCATGGTCATCGGGCCGCTGATAATAGGCTGGCTGGCAGACAACCGGGGACTGGCCGCGCCCTTCTACTTCGAGGCTATCGTACTGACCCTGGCCGCCATCCTCTTTGGCCTCTTCGCCCGGGAGACCGTCCGCCGTGGAAGAAAGGTGGGCTGACTAGAAACAGGACACCCGGCCAACTGCTCTCGCCGTCGTTAGACCCAGGCTACCTGTCCGTTTTCTATCCTGATTTGTCCATCTCGCTTCACCATTTCCCACAGCGGGTGCAAGGAGCGCTCGGGCTCCGGCTTAATGCGGCACCGCTCTAAAGCCACCGCTTCGGTGCCCACTTTCACTTCTTCCCCCTCCCTCTTCAGCGTTACCCACCTAACCCAGTCCTTATTGTCCCGGTCGGGATAGTCCTCTCGCAGCATCTCCCGCGACTCCTCCCTGGCCAGCGCACTCTTCAGCAGAAACATAGCCGTCAGCACCATGTTGCGAGTCTCCAGCGCCATCCGCAAATAGTGAAAGTCATAGGCGCAGAGACGGGGCACCTGCTCATTCCACATCTCCTCGACCCTGCGAAGCGCCTGAATCATTCTTGACTGGTGGCGAAGAAGCAACACATCGTACGGCATTAAGGTCTCCTGGAGAGACAGCAGAACGGTATCCGGTTCGATGCCGTCCCTTCGCTGCAGCGGCTGGAAGGCGTAGTCCCTGAAGGCCTGTATTTGGTCACTCTCCGCCTTGGGCTCGGGAGCCTCCCGCGCATACTCGGCGGCATGCTTCCCCGCCCTCGCACCCGAGGTAGACGCCCCGGCCAGGGCGTTCTGGCCGCTTGGTCCGGCCCGGGACATGGCATCGCCGCAGGCGAACAGCCCGGAGAGACTGGTCTCGTAGCACCGGTTCACCTTCAGCCCTCCCGCGCACGACGGGCCCTCCGTGACCCACTCTATTCTCTTGACGAACCTGTCCCCCTGGACCACGCCGGCCCGCTCATACATCATCATGGGCAGAGGGAGCACCCGCTTCATGCGTTGCACCTTCTCAGGTGAGATATGAGTCATATCGAGATGGAGCGGCGTCCTGCCCTGTCTGGCTTCGATGGCGCAGGCGGTTGCCAGGACGGACAGCTCGGTGCGTCCCTTGAGCACCGGGTCGTACCTTTCGATGAAGCTCTCCCCCCGGGCATTGGCCAGAATGGCTCCGGACCCCATGTACATGTTATTGCCCGGCCCGATATCGTAAAGCGCCGGGCCCTGGTTCGGCGAGCCCAGGTCAAAGCCCGTCAGCACGGCGCCCGCCCGGTAGGCGGCCGCAATGCCATCGCCGCTCAGATTGCGCTGGCCTGGCCGGCGCCCCTTGAGCCAGGTCCTGCCCGTAGCCATCACTGTGGCCCTTGCCAGAAATACGTGGAACGCCCCGGTGAGCGTGTTGAAACCCACCGCTCCCACCACTCTGTTGTCCCTGGTGAGCAGGTCGGTGATCATGACCCTGTCCACCACCTCCACCCCGGCCGCCACAGCGGCCTGCCTCATGGCGCCCATCATCTGGAAGCCGCCGTGGAACATCATCACCGGCGTCGTGCCCCGGCCCGCCTGCCTTTCGAGCTTGCCGTCCGACCCCTTCTCGAACTTGACGCCGAAGCCGTCCATCTCCCGCACCCGGTGCACGAAATCGCTGAGGTGGTCCGCCAGCCTCTCCTGGTCGCAAAGGTAGTTCGATTTCTCGACCGCCTCTTTGAAAACGGCGTCGTAATCATCTTCGTCGGGGAAGAACGGGTGGATGACGCCGGCGGCAAATGCGCTGCACCCGCTCTTGCCGGCATAAGCCTTGTCCACCTGGACCACCCGCGCTGCGCCTGCCTCCCGCGCTTTAATCGCCGCAAAGGCCCCTGCCAGCCCCCCGCCGATTACCAGAACGTCAATACCCCTGGTCGTTTCTTCCATTCTCGTGATCCCTTCTTCAACCTCAATCGCAGCGTCACCAGCCTACCCGGCCAGCTGCCCCTGTCAAAAAATCCTCTCCAGCACTGCCTCCAAATCGGCGGGCAGGGAGCTCCGGAACTCCAGATGTTTGCCGCTAATGGGATGCTCAAACGCAAGATAAGAAGCGTGGAGGAACTGCCTCTCAAGCAGAGAGATCTTTCCGCCATAAAGCCGGTCGCCCACCACCGGATGCCCGATAGCTGACAGATGCACCCGTACCTGGTGGGTGCGCCCGCTGGCCGGAGAGACCTCCAGCAGGCTGTACTTCTTGAAGCTCCGGACCACCCGGTAGCCGGTGCGCGCCTCCCTGCCATCCTCCACCACCGCCATTCGCTGCCGGTGCGCGGGGTCGCGCCCCACGGGAGCCTCGATGGCCCCCTCCGCCGGAGAAAGCTGCCCGTGGACCAGGGCCAGGTACTGTTTCTTCAGGGTGCGCTTCTTGAACTGGGCGGCCAGACCCTCATGCGCCCGGCCGTTCTTCGCTACCACGATCAGGCCGGAGGTATCCTTGTCCAGACGGTGTACGATTCCCGGCCTCAACGAGCCGTTGATCCCCTCCAGGTCGGGGATGTGGGCCAGCAGGGCATTGACGAGGGTGCCCCGCGGATGCCCCGGGGCGGGATGCACCACCATCCCCGCCGGCTTGTCCACCACCAGAAGATCGGCGTCCTCGTAGACGACCGTCAGCGGGATGGACTCGGCCTCCAGGCCGGTCGGAGCCGGCGGCGGAAGAACGATGCTCAGCTCATCCCCCACCCTGAGCTTCTGCCCCGACTTCGCCACCTGTCCGTTGGCCATCACACACCCCTGCTCGATCAGACGCTGGACATGCGAGCGCGTTAGCTCCGGTCGCACGCGCGTGATGTACTTGTCCAGCCGCTCTCCCCCCTCCACTACCTTCAGGCTAAGCGTCTCATCCACTTGCTATCCCCAACCCCCGTCATTGCGAGCGAAGCGAAGCCCCGACACGTGGGGATTCCCCCACCCTTGACGGGAGTGGGATAGGGAGTGGGTGAAGTCCGTAGGAAGCATCCCCCTCTCTCCAACTTTCCGATTCGTTACACTTGCCGATTTCATACGGCATCCCGTATAAGTGAAACGAATCGGGACATACGGAATCCCGTATGAACGAAGTGAATCGGGACTCTCCCTCTAGGGGAGAGAGAAAGGGGCGGATTG
>JAUYGE010000276.1 GCA_030690705.1 Dehalococcoidia bacterium
ACCAGGGCGATAATTGACAAGTGCTACACCTCCGCCAAGGCCCGCGAGGCTGCCCGCAAGGCCCGCGACCTTGTCTTGAAGAAGAGCAGCATGGATGGCGGCACGCTCCCTGGCAAGCTGGCCGGATGCTCAGAGCGCAACCCGATTAACTGCGAGATATTCGTTGTCGAGGGAGATTCCGCCGGTGGTTCCGCCAAACAGGGGCGTGACCGGCGCTTTCAGGCCATCCTTCCCCTGAAGGGCAAGATCCTCAACGTGCAAAAGTCACCGGAGAAAATGCTGGAGCACGAAGAAATCCGCATTCTGGTCACCGCGCTGGGCACCAATATCGGCGAAGAACTGGACATCAACCGCCTCCGTTACCACAAGGTGATTATCATGACGGATGCCGATGTGGACGGCGCACACATCCGCGCCCTGATACTCACCTTCTTCTTCAACCACATGCGTATCCTCCTTGATCAAGGACACCTGTATATCGCCCAGCCGCCTCTCTATCGTATCAGCAGCGGCGACCACCTTCATTGGGTCTACTCCGAAGAGGAGAAGGAGAAGGTGTTGCGCCAGATGGCCCACTCCAAGAAGGTAGAAGTGCAGCGCTACAAGGGACTCGGTGAGATGAGCCCGCAGCAACTCTGGGACACCACCTTGAACCCCGAGACGCGTACCCTGCTCAAGGTGAATATCGGCGATGCCCTCGCCGCCGAGGCAGTGTTCCAAATGCTGATGGGCAGCGAGGTGCAGCCGCGTAAGGAGTTTATCCAAGCTTACGCCCGCAGCGTTCGCAACCTGGATGTCTGAAATTCACGACTCTTCATGTGAATTGCCCGAGGCAAAGTCCCTGACTGCGGGCGTATAAGAGGGCCTGGCGGCCCTCTTCAAAATCGCTATCCCCCTCTCCTGCGAGTGGCTTTGCCCCAAAAGTACCGTCCCTGTGTCATTCTGAACGAAGTGAAGAATCTCGGAGCGGTGGGGCCTGTTTGTGCATTACTAATCCCACCAGAGATTCTTCGTCGCTTCGCTCCTCAGAATGACATTTAAGGCAAGGCCCCTGTGAGGAGAGGGGGATACAGGGGATGAGGTTCATCCCCCCATTTGACATCTCATGGATCACTTGATAAAATTAACCGCCCTTGAAAGGGCATCCTACCTCGGAGAGTTGCCTCTCCTTGGTGGTCCAGTCTTAGAGGAGATTAGGTTTGCCAGATAATCCTACCTACGCAATCGTGGAAACCGGTGGCAAGCAGTACAAGGTGTCCGCCGGACAGACCATACAGGTCGAACGCCTGCCAGGCAAAGAAGGCGATGCCCTGGAACTCGGCAAGGTGCTCATGGTAACCAGGGGCGAGCGGGTCGTTATCGGCACGCCTCTGGTGTCCGGAGCCAGGGTGGTAGCCCGGTCGCTGGGCGAGGTCAGGGGCGACAAGATTGTTGTGTTCAAATACAAGAACAAGGTGCGCTATCGCCGCAAGACAGGTCATCGGCAGAACTACACTAGGCTCCAGGTAACAGATATCGTCACCGGTGAGCCAGCGGGAAGTCAGGGTGAGGTTTAATGGCACATAAGAAAGGCGCAGGCAGTACCGGCAACGGGCGCGACAGCCAGGGCCAACGTCTCGGAATAAAGCGCTTTGACGGCCAGGAAATACTCGCCGGGACCATCATTGTAAGGCAGCGCGGCACCCGCATCCAGCCCGGGAAGAACGTGGGGCTGGGCAAAGACCATACCCTTTTCGCCCTCGTGGACGGCAGGGTGAAATTCGCCCAGGCTACCAGGGAGAGAAAGAGAGTCTCGGTCCTCCAGGCTCAGGGTTCGTAGCAAAACGATGAAAGCGAAGATACATCCCCAGTACTATCCCAACG
>JAUYGE010000278.1 GCA_030690705.1 Dehalococcoidia bacterium
CCGGATTGGCTGATACCATTTCAGGTTGGGCAGTATAGCAAGTGGGGAGTGGTTTAGCAAACTGGCGTGGAATTGAGTTCAGCAATTTAGCGGAATACTCACCTGGCTTGCTCATGGGTGCACACCGGAAGATTTCGGCTGCTTTTATCGGGTAAGTCCAGCGATTTCGTAGATAAGCTCCATATCCAGGCTGCGCCGGATAAGCTCGGCGAGCTTGTCGTATTCGGCTTCGCGGGAGAAGTCCGGGCCGTGCTCCAGGTGTCGTCCCTTGCTTCCGGCGAGCTGCTCCAGCATGGCGCGGCGGAGCTCCGCGTTGTGGAACAGGCCGTGAATGTAGGTGCCCAGCACTTGACCGGTTGAGTCCTGGCAGCCGTCCATTCGGTTGCAGGTGCGGCCGGAGCGCTCGTGGACAATGAATGGTGTCTGGCTATCTGGGCCGAGCGAGCTTCCCATGTGAATCTCGTAGCCTTCGACCGGCAGTCCACTGGCCAGTGCGAGGAGCCCCCGTCCTGAGCTTACCTTCCCCTTGACCTGGTGGGTCTCTTTGGATGGAGAGAAGGTGGTGGTAACCGGCAGCAGCCCCAGCCCTTCCCGGGCCGGGACGGACGATTCCACCCGCTCGGGGTCGAGGATGCGTTCGCCGAGCATCTGGTAGCCGCCGCAGATGCCCACAATGGGAGTCCCCTTTCGGTGTTCTTCCTTCAGCCTCTGGGCGAGTCCCTTCTGCTCCAGCCAGTCCAGGTCAGCGATTGTGGTCTTGGTCCCGGGGATGATGATTAGGTCGGGGTGGCCCATCTCCTCCGCCGCGCTGACATAGCGCAGCCTCACGCCCTTCTCTTTCTCCAGAGGGTCGAAGTCATCGAAGTTCGACAGGTGCGGCAGGCGGAGGACGGCGATGTCCAATCCGGATGGCATCGAGGACCTCTCGCCGGATGACCGTTTGCTGTCGAGGGCCACGGCGTCCTCCTCGGCGATGTGGATGTCATGGAAGTACGGCACGACGCCGGCCACCGGCAGCCCGGTCCTCTCTTCGAGGAACTTCAGCCCCGGCTCGAGGATGGAGAGGTCGCCGCGGAACTTGTTGATGACCAGTGCCTTGACCAGCTTCCTTTCCGCCGGTTCTAGGAGCTCCAGAGTGCCCAGGAGCGAGGCGAAGACGCCGCCGCGCTCGATATCCCCCACCAGCAGGACCGGCGCGCGGGCGTAGCGGGCGACTCGCATGTTGACTATCTCATCCCGCTTCAGGTTGACCTCCGCGGGCCCGCCGGCCCCTTCGATGACGACCACCTCATATTCAGAGCGCAGCTTGTCGAGCGCCGCCGTGACTTTGGGCCAGAGGATGGGCTTGAGCCGATAGTACTCGGTGGCTGATGCCGAACGGAGAGGCTTGCCCATCACCACTACCTGGGAACGGTTGTCGGCCTCCGTCTTGAGGAGGATGGGGTTCATCTCCACGCTGGGCGGGATTCCAGCCGCTTCCGCCTGCACGGCCTGGG
>JAUYGE010000001.1 GCA_030690705.1 Dehalococcoidia bacterium
CAGGTTGAAAAACCTGGAAGCTGGAGAGGCCCAATTCCTGAAGATTATGGAGAAGGCCACCACGTTGGAGGAGACCCTTCAGGTGCAGCGGGAGCTCACCAATATCCGCGGCCAGATAGAGAGCGTGAAGGGCAGGATCAAGTTCCTGGAGGGCAACGTGCGGGAGTCCCTGATATCGGTGACCATGCGCCTCAGCCCCGCGGCGAAGCCCGTGGTGACCAGAGGCTGGACCCCTGGCGAGACACTCCGCTCGGCGGCCAGGGGCTTTGTCGGCTTCGTCCGGGTACTGTTCGACATCCTGGTGTGGCTGGTCATTTTCTCGCCCGTCTGGGTGGTGGCCGGTCTGGTGGTTATCTACCTGAGGTGGAGGTTGCGGAAGGCAAGGTCGTGAGGCAGCGGTAGTCTCTTGGCAACGTTCGCCGCCAACTGTCAGTCCACGGCCATGGGCATCATGCCTCACCGCGATGTGGGGAAGGCGCTGGATCTGGCTTTCAGCCTGGACATTCCCTTCTGGCCCCAGCTTCCAAACGTGAGCTTCTATGAGGATATGTATGCCCAGGCCTCCGAGCACTTCCCCGGCGTATCGGTGGACTTCAAGGGGGAAAGACTCTTGTTCGATACCTCCCGCTTCATGGAGGAACTGGAGGAGTATTCGCGGCGGATAGCCGAGCCGGACTACCTGGCTTTGAGCCAGGAGTACTCGGCGGTCTTCCACCGCTTCCTGCGGCATGACCTCAGCCGCTATCCCGCTATCCGGGGCCAGATGACCGGCCCGGTGAGCTGGGGTTTCAAGGTCACCGACGAGGAGAAGAAGCCGGTCATCTACAACGAGGCGGTGAGGACTATTCTCTTCGATTTTATGCAGCGGAAGGTTAACGCGCAGTATCACCAGCTCAGGGAGAAGAACGCCAATGCCTTCGTGTGGCTAGATGAGCCGGGGCTGGGCTGGGTCTTTAGTGGCTTCACCGGCTACGGTGAGGTCCAGGCCAAGGCAGACTACGATGGCTTCCTCCGGGGGCTGGACGGGCCGCCCGCCCTCCACCTCTGCGCCAACGTGGACCTCACATACCTGCTCTCCATGGGGGTGGAGATACTGTCCTTCGACGCCTTTCAGATAGAGGTCATGCCCCGCGTCTACGCGGAGGCGGTGGCCGATTTCCTGAGGCGCGGTAACATCATCTGCTGGGGCATAGTCCCTACCGACTCCAGAAGCCTGAACTCGCAAAGCATAGAGAGGCTGCTCGGTTTGCTGGAAGGCTACTGGCAGAAGGTGACTCAGAGCAGTGACATCTCTCTAAGTGTCATTGCCCGGCAATCGCTCATCGCCCCGGCCCGCTGCTGCCTGAAGAATATCGGCGCGGTTGGTGGAGCGGAAGACTGTCCGGTGGGGGAGACTCGTCCAGTGACGGGTTCAACGGAGGAGATGCTGGTGGAGACGGCTTTTGGCTATGTCAGAGAGATGTCGCGGCGGCTGAAGGAGCGCTACCTTTAGGACGGGGGCTGGCCCTGCTGGGCTCAGCTCTTTATCCAGAAGACCAGGGACAGGACGAGGGAGACCAGTGCGAGGATGAAGGAGACCCATCCCCCTATTTTCAAGGCTATCAGTTCCGGCCGGTCGGGCCAGCCGTAGACGAATTCCCTCAGGTCGCGCTTCTGGGACAGCACTTTGCCATACCATGCCCCTTCACGGCCTCCCCAGGCGAGCAAGATTATGCCAAGCAGGGTAAAAATCCCGGCCAGGATGAGCGTCTTTACAAAGTCCGGCATAGGCTTACCCCCGGTCTATCGGTCATATCCTATCTCGGCATTTCCAGGAGCTTGCCGAAACCGTGAATGGGTTCGTGGATTCCGGCCAGCTTCAGGCAGTGCCAGGCGTTGGCCTGGTTGCTGGAGACGCAGGGCACTCCCGTATCCCGCTCAACGTAGTCGATAATCTCGACTGCCCTCAGCCCGCCGCAGGTGATGAAGATGGCGTCGGTCCCTCTGGGGGCTTCTCTGAAGGCGCGCACCGCCAGCTCGTAGGTCTCCCAGGGCGGTATGCTCATGATCTTAGACACCTCGGCTATATTGAGGCCTTTATGGGAGACGACACTGAATCCGTGCTGAGGGTAGTACTTCAGTTCAGCGGCGACGATGTCCTCGGTGTAAGGTGCGACCACGACGATGTTCTTGGCTTTCAGCGAGCGCAGTGCTTCCACAACGGCGTAGGCCATGGTGGTGGCGGGCGCCCTGGTAATCTTCTCGATCTTGGCCATGACTTCCTGGTCGTACTTGAGGCCCATCACGAAGGCGCCGGAGGTGCAGGTGTAGCTGGTGGAATGGGGGAAGGCAGTGGCCAGGAGCTCGGCGGCGTACTCGGCGTCCTTGCTCATGCGGATGAGGTCTTCCATGGTCGGTTGGCGGAACATCATCCTGGTGACGAGGGGCACTACGCCCTGAGGAAACAGCAGCTCGTACTCGCGGACGGTGGCCCCCTGCTCGGCGGAGGGCATGATGATGCCGATGCGGGCTCTCCAGCCGGGTGGGGCGGAATCGAGGAGGTGGGAGGGAACGAGCTCTCTCTTTTTCACCGAAGTCGGAGCTTCAGGGACCTTCATCTCTACTACCATCTATCTGCCCCCTTCTACCAGCCTGAGTGTCGGCCTATGGGTTCATTGTAGTAGTCCAATTTCACCTTGTCAATACAATCCACTGTCATTGCTTCGGGGCTTCGCCGCGCTTTCATATAATCAATGACATAAGAGGAGGCCTCGCCTCTCTTAGGCTCTCCGTTGGCGCCATTTTTCGATGCCCCTTCTTACCCATGGCAGGCGGAATAGAAGCAGCAGGACGACGATAGCGCCGTAGATGAGAGGTATGCGGCGGTCAACTTTGACCTCCAGGAGAAAGTGGCCTACCGCCAGTAAGGCCGCCAGGTAGGTCAACCGGTGCAGCCACTGCTGCCCTCTCCCGACAAGTCGGGACTTCATCCATCCTCTGGCCGATGCAAAGAGCGCCGGCGCCAGAGCCAGGAAGGCCGCCACGCCCACCAGCGCGAAGCGTTTCGCCAGGACGTCCTTCCAGATGAGGTCGAGGTCGAAGCCGTAGTCCAGCCCTACAAAGACTATCAGGTGCAGGGCGGTATACGCGAAGGCGTAGAGCCCGAGCAGGCGGCGCAACCGGAGCACCTGCGGGATGCCGGACAGCATGCTGATGGGCGTGCAGGCCAGGGAGAGCACCAGTAGCACCAGGGCGTAGTAGCCGGTCCGGAGCACCAGTTCCCTTATCGGGTCGGCTGTCAGCTCGCCCCGGGAGAACTGCCAGATGAGGATTGCCAGGGGCAGCAGCGCGGCGACGTGGGCAAGGGTCATGAGCCGGGGCGCCGCGACCCTGGGCATCAGAAGAATTTTCTCAGGTCCATGCCGGCATAGAGGTCCGCCGCCTGTCTGGCATACCCGTTGAAGGGCAGGCTCCGCCGGCGGCCGAGCTCGCCGATGCGGCGCTCGCTGGACTGGGCCCAGCGAGGGTGGTCCACGTCGGGATTGACGTTGGCGTAGAAGCCGTACTCGTCAGGTGAGGCAGCCATCCAGAGGGAGACCGGCATCTCTTCCACCAGGTCGATCTTCACGATAGACTTGATATTCTTGAAGCCGTATTTCCAGGGCGCCACCAGACGGATGGGTGCGCCGTTCTGCGGCGGCAGGGGCTTGCCGTAGATGCCGGTGGCCAGGATGGTCAAATCGTGCATGGCCTCATCGAGGCGGAGTCCCTCCACATAGGGCCACTTGAAGGGGCCCCTCCGCTGCCCCGGCAGCTGCTTCAGGTCGTAGAGCGCCTCGAAGCGCACGTACTTCGCCTTCGATGCCGGTTCTACCTCTTTCAGGAGGCTGGCCAGCGGGAACCCCAGCCACGGTATGACCATGGACCAGGCCTCCACGCAGCGCATGCGGTAGATGCGCTCCTCCTGGGGAAACCTTTGCCGCAGGTCGTCCAGGTCGAAGGTCTGGGGCTTGCCGACCAGGCCGCCCACCCTCACCGTCCAGGGGGAGGTCTTGAAATCCCGGGCGAGGTCTGCCACGTCTTCCTTCTCCGTGGAGAACTCATAGAAGTTGTTGTAGCCGATGATGGACTCGCAGGCAGTCAGGCTGTCGCCCAACTCATCGGTGGGTTTGCTCGCCTGTGCCGACTGGCAGAAGTCCGTGCCTCCCGGGCCTGAAGTCGGACCAGGCTGACGGCAGCCGCCGAGGAAGAGTGTTGTGGCTGCCAGGGCGCCTGTAGCTATCAGGAACTCCCGGCGGGAGACGTAGAGCCGCTCCGGCGTGATTTCCGATGAGCCTATTCCGGGCAACATTGATTATCGTCTTCCATAGCCATCTACAGTTTGTAATATGTAACTATGTGGCACTTACGTAACTACTTTATAAAGGTAATATACTATGGTAGAGTTGTCAACATTGATTACCTCCGTCCAGGCGATGGAGAGTAAAAAAGGAGGACGCCATGGCTAAGTTGACCGCGGAAATGAGAAATTTCATTGAGAAAGAGAGAGACCCGGGCACGGTCTTTGTGGGTACCAGCAGCAAGGATGGCATTCCCAACATTTCTGCCAAAGGTACCTTCATTAGCATCCTGGATGATGAGACGCTGGCTTATGCCGATACGTATTCTGTGAAGACTCTTAGGAACGTAAGGCAGAATCCCCACATAGTCATCGCTGTCATCAACGCCAAGACCTACAAGGGCTATCAGTTCAAGGGTATGGCGGAGGTTGTAGAGAGTGGACCGATACTGGCGGAGGCACGGAAACAGAATCCTCAGGTAGCATCCGTAACCAAGGTCAAGGTTCAAGAAGTCTATTTACTCGACTACGGACCTCAAGCGGGGAAGAAGGTGGCTTGAGGCTGAGCCCTTCGATAGACTCAGAGCCTGCCCTGAACACTGGTGAAGGGACAGGCTGGTCGAGACGGTGGATATTGAAGAGATAAAGCCGGGTGGTGTGGTCAGGATAGACATAGATATTGACACCGGGATAAAGTAGTATTGGTGGTCGGGAAATCACTTTGCCATGGAGGTGCGGCCATGCAGCTATCACCTGAGGAGAGACGGAGGGTCTACGAGGAGGAGAAGGCAAGGATTGAAGCGGAGCGGGAAAAGCAGAGAGATGAGAATGCTCCGACTGTAAATCTCGAGCCAAACCTGGCCGGCCTGCTGTGCTATCTGGGTATCTGGATGACGGGCATAGTCTTTCTGATTCTGGAGCAGAAGAGGCCCTTTGTCAGGTTCCACGCCATCCAGTCCATCATCGTCTTCGGGGTTCTCTTTATTGCCATGTTCATACTTGGCTCGATCCCTTTTGTCGGCTGGTTCTTCGGCGTTCTTCTCGGGACGTTGATGTTCGTGCTGTGGGTGGTGCTGATGGTCAAGGCATACCGCGGCGAGCTATTCAAGGTCCCTCTGGCCGGCGATGTGGCGGAGAAGGCGTCGGGGGTATTAAACGAGAAATAGGTAGCCTCAGCCGTTCCTTGCGCGGCGTTGCAGTTTCCTCTCTTCCCCATTACAATATCACCGCTTTCGGCCGCCATGTCCCGGTTGACACACCGGCCCTGCGCCTCGTTCCCCGATAGCTCAATGGTAGAGCGCGCGGCTGTTAACCGCTAGGTTCGTGGTTCGAATCCACGTCGGGGAGCCAAACCTCTAGAAATGCCTTTCTGCACTCCTCCTGCTCACGAAAATACCCCGTTTGTCATTGTAACCAACATCTCCAATCCTCTCTCCTCTGAGGGTCTTGCCTTAAATGTCATTCTGAGGAGCGAGTGAGCCGAAGCCCTGAGCCTGCCGAAGGGATGACACGGGGGTGGTACTCTTGGGGCAAAGCCTCCCTCTTTGCCAAAGGGGGAGAGCCCTTTTTCTGCATTCTCCCATCAAGGCAACCGACCACGCTATCGCCTCAACCTGACAAAGGACCGGAAGGATTCGTTATAACATGGTAGAGGAGAATTGGTGTCTTTACGCTTTGGATTT
>JAUYGE010000173.1 GCA_030690705.1 Dehalococcoidia bacterium
GGCGGGCCGCAAGAGGGCAGAACTGTTCACTATGGAAAAGGCCACCTTCTGGTGGTTTGTAATCAGCGGCCTCGTCGTGGTGCTGGCCCAGATGTCCCGCTTTCTCGCCCTCAGCATGGCGCCCATCAGCATCGTCTCCCCCCTCTTCGACACCAGCCCGATAATGGTCATCATCCTGTCCTTCTTCTTCAACCGCAAGCTGGAGGTCTTTTCCAAGTCAATTGTCTTCAGCGCCATCATGGTAGTTATCGGTTCGCTCTTCCTCATCGGGGGCTAACACCCAACCGCCACTGCGGAATCGCCGAAGCTGACGAAAAGAGCTACTTCCTCGAAGCCGGACGGGGACGAAGAGCCCCCGCGGCGCTGTCTCGTTTCAGGCTTTGCTCGATCTCCCCGCGGAACTGCTCAACCCGAAGGCTGAAGGCACGCACCAGACCAAAGCAGCCGGCCAGCATCATACTGCCATACGGGGTCGCAAAATACGGCTTGAGCCTGGAGCCGGACATCAGGTTTCGCTGTGGGCCGGTTACAGTCACGAAAGGAACCGACTTCTCGCCCTGCGACACCCAAGCCCCATGGCCGTCGGCGGCAAAAACATCCTCATTAGTGAGCGTACCAGCGACCAGTTGCCGGACCAGGCTGTCCGTCTTTCGCGCATTGAGCAGGCCGGTGTGATGCTCGAAAAAGCCCAGTACCTTGCCATCCGAGATGTGGAAAGCCAGGGTATGAAAATTGCCCATGTTGAGGGTAACCAGGCGCTCCTCGACGGCCACGCGCCGGTCCTCGAGAGCCCCCAAAGCGGCCGCCGGACCGGTGTCCATCAGCACAAGAGGCACGCCGTCGAATGAAAGACTGTCCGCCACCGCCTTCATGCGGGTGAGATACGAGGGAATCTCCTCCACCGTATAGCTCATGGCGATCAACTCGTTCCTGCGGTTCATCAGGTTCCGGAGATGCTCGAAACGGAAGAAACGGTCGCTCTTCCCTTTCGGGGCAACGCCGTGGTCAAGCACACCCACCGCCAGACCCTGAAAGGTGGGTTCGATACCGAAGAGACGGAAGGAGACCAGGATGGCGGCCAGGTCTATGTCCTTAAGCTCAACGCGTTGCGCCCGCCTGATCTTCTTTGCCTCATCCGCCGACACCAGCTTCACCCCCAACTCGACCACCTTATCCAGGTCATCGTCGAAGCTGACGGCAGCCTCCGGGGTGGAATAGGCCTTCAGCCCGGCCTTCAGATGGTCCTGCAAGGCCCAGAAGGACGGCCCGCCGCCGGCGTTCACTCCCGTGAAGACCACCGGCCGTCTCTCAGCCGTAGCCTCCCTAATCTGCCACGAAACGATGGTAGTCGGCGAAGGCATGATCATATTGAAGCAGTTCTCCACCAGTCCCCCGGTGTCGAAGAGCAGGATATCCTGGGTGTGCCCCCCCACATCAATCGCCAGAAGGCGCATCTACCTTACCTCCTCTCTCTTCATATAGGACCTCAGAGCCTCCGGCACCTGCACCGAACCGTCAGCTTGCTGGTAGTTCTCCAGCACCGCAATGAGCATCCGGGGCAGGGCCAGGCCGGAACCATTCAGGGTATGTACGAACTGGACTCCAGCGCCGGCCCGGGGCCGATAGCGGACATTGGCTCGGCGGGCCTGGAAATCACCACAATTGCTGCACGAGCTTACCTCCAACCACTCGCCGCAACCAGGCGCCCACACCTCGATATCATAGGATTTCATAGCGGCGAAGCCGAGGTCGCCGGTGCAGAGCTGCACCACGCGGTAGGTAAGGCCGAGTCTCTGGCACACCTCCTCGGCATCTCTCACCATCCTCTCCAGTTCGTCATCCGAGCTAGACGGCTCGACAAACTTATACATCTCAACCTTGTCGAACTGGTGGCCGCGCTTGATACCCCGAATATCTTTGCCGGCAGCTATCTTCTCACGGCGGAAGCACGCAGTGTAAGCCACATAATAGCGGGGCAGGCTACCCGGAGGCAGGATCTCATCCCGGTGAAGGTTTGTCAGCGGCACCTCCGCGGTGGGAACAAACCACAGATCGTCCTCCGCATCATGGTACAGGTTATCGGCGAACTTGGGCAGGTTCCCCGACCCAACCATGCACTCCCGCTTGACCATGAAAGGAAGGTAGAATTCGGTATAACCGTGTTCCTGAATGTGAAGGTCGAGCATGAAGGTGATGAGGGAACGCTGCAGGTGGGCGCCCTCACCCCTGAGGACGTAAAAACGGCTGCCCGAGAGCTTCACGCCACGTTCGAAATCGATAATTCCCAACCTCTCTCCCAGCTCCCAGTGGGGCAAGGGAGAGAAACTGAACTCCCTTGGCTTGCCCGATGAACGCAGCACGATATTCTCGCTGGCGTCGCGACCCACGGGCACACTAGCGTGGGGAATGTTAGGCAGGCGCAGCAGCAAGTCCTTGAGTTTCTCATCGAGAGCGGTAGCCCTCCCATCTGCGTCCCGAATCTGGTCGCCAAGCTGCCGCATCTCCACCAGGAGCGACTCCGGCTTCTCCCGCATCTGGCCCAGGTCACGGCTCACCGATTTGTGCCGGTGCCGCATCTCATCCGTCGCCGCCACCAGACGGCGACGCTCTTCGTCCAGAGCCAGGAGTTCGTCCAGCGGAACAGAAATCTGACGGCGCTCCAGCGCCTGCCGCAGGACTTCCGGACTCTCGCGGATCAACTGAAGGCTGAGCATGCCAAGCTGTCCCCTTACTCCTTCGTCTTTAGCTGAGGGAAAAGGATAACATCACGGATTGATAACTGGCCCAACAGGAGCATGACCAGGCGGTCCACCCCCATGCCCAGACCACCGGTCGGCGGCATCCCGTATTCCAAAGCAAGAAGGAAGTCCTCATCTGGGAGCTGGACCTCCTCATCACCAGCCTCCCTCTCCTTCTGCTGCTCGGTAAAGCGCTCCCTCTGTTCCAGCGGATTGTTGAGCTCCGTGAAGGCGTTGGCGATCTCCATGCCACCACAGAAACCTTCGAAGCGCTCCACGAAACGGGGATCATCCGGCTTCCTCTTGGCCAGAGGAGACATCTCCACGGGATAGTCCAGGAGGAAGGTGGGCTGGATGAGATGCGGCTGGACAAAGGCATCGAGGATGTCATCGATCAGTTTCCCCCGGCTCTTGGCAGGGTCAGCGGTCATCCCCATCTGCTCCATCTTCGCCCGTAGCGAAGCGGCGTCAGGATAGTCTTCAAAATCCAGCCCCGCCCACTCTTTCACGGCCTCCCGAAGGATAACGCGCCGCCAGGGTGGCTCAAGATCGATGGCCTGTCCGTTGAACTCAATTCTGGTCCCGCCGACCACATGTCAAGCGACGTGGGCCACCAGTTCCTCGACCATGCTCATTACCTGATTGTAGTCGGCATAGGCCTCATAGCTCTCCATAATGGTGAACTCGGGGTTGTGACGGGTGGAAATACCCTCATTGCGAAAAGCGGGGCCGATCTCGTACACCTTGTCGAATCCCCCGATGATAAGCCTCTTTAGATGCAACTCCAGGGCAATCCGCAGGAAGAGGTCCTGGTCCAGAGCCTGGTGATGAGTGATGAAAGGCCGCGCGGTCGCCCCACCCGCCCGAGTCTGGAGTACCGGTGTCTGCACCTCCAGAAAGCCACGGCTGTCAAAAAAAGACCTCATGGCGGAGACGACTTTGCTCCTCTTGCGGAAGACGTCCCGCACCTCGGCATTTGAGATCAGGTCCAAATAGCGCTGGCGATAGCGCTTCTCCACGTCCACCAGGCCATGCCACTTCTCGGGCAAAGGCTGAAGCGACTTGGCCAGCAGGCTGAAGTCAACCACCTCGAGCGTTATTTCACCGGTCCTGGTGCGGATAAGCCGGCCTCTTGCACCGAGGATGTCGCCGATGTCCAGGACCTTTGCAAGCTCGTAGTGCTCCAGCCCCACAAGGTCATTCCGCAAAAGCAACTGAATCCTGCCTGAGCCGTCCTGCAAGTCCATGAAGAGCGCCTTCCCCATGGAGCGCTGCGCGGTGATGCGGCCTGCAAGGCTCACCTGGGCAGGCTGGTCACCGCCCGTCTTTTCCTGCTCGGCCAGGAGCGCCTTGGCCCCTTCACTGGTATGGGTGCGTTGATAGCGAGGCGGATAGGGGTCTATTCCGGAGGCACAAAGCCGGTCCAGCTTATCCAGCCGCTGCCGTGGAATGCGCTCCAGTGGGGCGGTCATTTCTAGCTGATGTCAGTGATCACGAGCTTGAGCTTGCCTGCCGGCACATGGACCTCCACCACACTACCCTTCTTCCTGCCCAGCAAGGCTTTGCCGACTGGCGATTCATTGGAGATCTTTCCATCGTTAGGACTGGCCTCGGCGCTGCCAACAATGGTAAAGAACTCCAGCTTGCGGTCTTGATTGTAAAGAGTGACGCGAGAGCCCAGCTTGACACGGTCGGGACGGGCTGTCTCCTCCGCGATAATGACAGCATTCTTGAGCTGGGTCTCAAGGGTGAGGACTCTGCCTTCAATAAATGCCTGAGCGTCCCTGGCATCATCGTACTCGGCGTTGTTCTCGGTGCCACCCTCTTTGGCCCTGTTGATTCGAGAGGCGATCTCCTGGCGGCGGGTAGAACGCAGGGACTCCAACTCAGCCTCCACCTTGGACAGCCCTGCCTGAGTAAATAAGAACTGTCGCTGTGCCATAATCCACTCCCCCTAACAAATGTAAAAAGACTGAGGGCACCAGCACCCTCAGTCAGACCATGCTAATGAAAGAATAGGAAAGAAAATTATACTTCATCCTCCTCCCCATTGCAAAGACGGCTTCGAGGGGAGCCTCCTATTCACTGGAGCGGCGAGTTGAAGTGGGAAATGCCATTTTGTATAGTTCTGGCAAGAAGGAGGAAGGATATCGATGAAAAAGCTCTGGGTGTTAGCTTTATTCATAGCCTATCTTACTCGTATCAGCCTATGCGAAGACAGCATGCTATAATGAAACCGCTGGTCGATAGACTAGCAAACGTGAATAATAGTAGCAGTCGAGGCAGATTAGCAGATTATATGAAGGAAAATCAGGTAGAATGCAATGGAAAAGAAGTATAAATACATACGTTTCTTCAAGGAAATCGGGGTTGATGATGTCGCGCTAGTAGGAGGCAAGACATCTTCCCTGGGGGAGATGTATCGCAAACTCACTCCGCAGGGGGTAAAAGTGCCCAATGGCTTTGCCATCACTGCCGATGCCTATCGTTATATTCTCGATCAGGCCAATGCCTGGGATGCCCTGCACAAAGCCCTGGAAGGTATTGATGCGGACAACATGGCTGACCTGGCAAACCGCGGCAAAGAGACACGGGCGATTGTCTATGGGGCTCCACTGCCAGTCGACCTGAGGCAGGAGATCCTCGAAGCTTACCATTCTCTACAGGACGAGTACGGGCACGACCTGAGCGTGGCGGTGCGAAGCTCCGCCACCGCAGAGGACTTGCCCAACGTCAGTTTTGCAGGCCAACACGAGAGCTACCTCAACATATTCGGTGATGAGTTGCTTCTAGACTCCTGCAAACGCTGCTTTGCCAGCCTTTTCACGGACCGCGCCATTCATTACCGTATTGACCAGGGCTTCGATCACTTCAAAGTGTACCTATCCATCGGAGTCATGAAGATGGTGCGCTCAGATATGGCAGCCAGTGGCGTTATATTCTCATTGGACACAGAGTCGGGTTTCCGCGACGTGGTATTCATAACCGGCGCCTATGGGCTCGGTGAGAATGTGGTTCAGGGTGCAGTGGACCCGGACGAGTTCTATGTCTTCAAGCCTACTCTGGAGCAGGGTTACCGCAAGATCCTGCGGCGCGTGCTCGGCAGCAAAGAAATCAAAATGGTTTACCGCGAAGGAGGGACACGCGAGGCCATCCGTAATGTTCCCACGCCTAAGACCGACCGCGAGCGTTTCTGTATCTCCGATGAAGAGGCACTCATCCTGGCGGACTATGCGGTCAAGGTGGAAAAGCATTATAGCCAGAAAGCGGGGCACCCTTTGCCTATGGATATGGAGTGGGCTAAGGATGGCAAAGATAGACAACTTTATATGGTCCAGGCACGACCCGAAACTGTTATCTCTCAGAGGCAGGCAAACATCCTTGAAGAGTATATACTTCAGGGCACCGGAGAGGTTTTGGCAACGGGCCGCTCCGTCGGCGAGAAAATTGCCAGCGGTACAGCTCATAATATTTTAGATTCTGCCCACCTTTCTGAATTTAAGCCTGGTGAAGTCCTGATAACCGATACCACAACTCCGGATTGGGAACCTATAATGAAGACAGCAGCAGCCATTGTCACCAACCGGGGCGGACGCACCTGTCACTCGGCAATAGTCAGCCGGGAGCTGGGCATACCCGCTGTAGTGGGAGCCGAAAATGCCACTTCCAACATTCATAGTGGTGAGAAGGTGACCGTCTCCTGCGCTGAAGGGGATGTTGGTAAGGTATACCGGGGCGAGGTTCCCTTTATGGTGAATAAAACGGACCTTAGCGCTATACCGCGCCCGGCTACTGAGATAATGATCAACCTGGGTAATCCAGAGCTTGCCTTCAAGACAAGCTTCATTCCCAATGACGGGATAGGCCTGGCCCGCATGGAGTTTATCATCAATGAATATATTAAGGCCCACCCCATGGCCCTGA
Source organism: Dehalococcoidia bacterium (assembly GCA_030690705.1). Classification (GTDB taxonomy): domain Bacteria; phylum Chloroflexota; class Dehalococcoidia; order JAENJB01; family JAENJB01; genus JAENJB01. The sequence continues at coordinate 6,663 of JAUYGE010000173.1, forward strand.
TCCATCCGGAAAAGGTCACTGATACCAAGCAGCGGGCGGAGATAGAGCGCCTTACGCAGGGTTATCAACAGCCCGCAGAATTCTTTATTGAGCGGCTGTCTGAGGGTGTCGGCACCATTGCTGCTGCTTTTTATCCCAAACCGGTGATAGTGCGGATGTCAGACTTTAAAAGCAATGAGTACGCCAGCCTCTTGGGCGGGAAATTCTTTGAGCCTGATGAGGACAATCCGATGCTGGGCTTTCGTGGGGCATCGCGCTATACTCACCCTGCTTATGTTGAGGGCTTCACAATGGAATGCGCCGCCATGAAGCGGGTTCGAGATGAGATGGGGCTTACCAACGTTAAGCTCATGATCCCCTTCTGCCGGAGAGTTGAGGAAGCAGCACGGGTAATTGAGAAAATGGCGGAGTTTGGCTTGGAGCGGGGCAAAAATGGCCTTGAAATCTATGTTATGTGTGAAATCCCCAATAATGTTATACAGATCGATGCCTTCGCCGAGCACTTCGATGGTTTCTCAATTGGCTCCAATGATCTTGCCCAGCTTGTCTTGGGGGTGGACCGTGACTCCGCAATCGTGGCTTTTGACTACGACGAGCGTGACGCCGGAGTAAAAGAAATGATTCGGCTCTCAGTCGAAGGTTGCAAGCGCAACAAACGGCATTCGGGGCTCTGTGGTCAAGCTCCTTCAGACTACCCGGAGATGGCCGAGTATCTTGTAGAGATCGGCATCGACTCCATGAGCATCAATCCAGATGCTGTGCTTAAGACCACCTTGCATGTGCTGGATATCGAAAAAAGACTTGGCCGTAAATCACGAGATGGGCACAGGCAAAAAATTCAACCGAGAAAGCGACTTAAGGCATAAGACGAGAGACTCGCAGGACTGAAGGTGGCTTCCTTTTCTGGTGTTGAGGAGCAAGAGAAGTGATAGACAAAAGTAAGACCAGGGCACAACTAATACAAGAGTTAGTTGAGCTACGCGAACACATTGCTGAGTTGGAGAAGTACTCAGTTCTTGTGGAGCAAGGGAACGATGGCATCATTGTTATTCAAGATGGCTTGATTGTCAATTTAAGTGATGAAGCTATTCAACAGGTATTAAGCGCCAAAATGGAAAGTGCATTGATTCTGCATC
>JAUYGE010000009.1 GCA_030690705.1 Dehalococcoidia bacterium
TAAGAGATGTCCCCGTGCGGGTCTGTCATTGCGAGGCACGCGTGAGTCGAAGCCCTGAGCGAAGCGAAAGGGGCCGAAGCAATCCGCCAGTCTTTCCCTCTCCCTTGACGGGCTTTGCCCCAAAAGTACCGCCCCCGTGTCATCCTGAGCGAAGCGAAGGATCTCCAAGGGGTGGGGCCTATCTGTGCTACGCCAACCCCACTGAGATTCTTCGTCGCTTCGCTCCTCAGAATGACATTTGAGGCAAGACCCCCTTGACGGGAGAGGACTGCAAGTCATCATCAAATCAGCCCCACCCTCCGCCCCACCTTCCGGAAAGCCTCCAGTGCGAAGTCCAGGTCCTCCTGGCTGTGGGTAGCCGTCACGGTGACCCGGAGGCGGGATGTGCCCTGGGGGACCGTTGGCGGGCGGATGGCCACCGTCAGCACTCCCTCCTCCAGAAGGCGGTGGGACATTTCCAGGGCCATGTCTATCTTGCCCACCAGGACGGGAATAATCTGAGTGGCGGAGCTCATGGTGTCATAGCCCATCTCGCCGAGCCGGGCTCGGAACAGACGGGCCTTTTCCTGAAGCCTGCCCGGCAGCCCGGGGTCGGCCTGCAGCAGGTCCAGGGCGGCCAGGGCGGAGGCGACCACCGGCGGCGGAAGCGCGGTACTGAATATGAAGCTCCGCGAGGTGTTGACCAGATACTCCCTCAGTTGAAGGCTGCCGGCGGCGAAGGCGCCGAAGCCGCCCAGGGCCTTGCTGAGGGTGCCCATGATGATGGGCACGTTCCCTTCCAGGCCGAAGTGGGCCACCACCCCTCTGCCCTCCGGGCCGAGCACTCCGGTGGCATGGGCCTCGTCCACCATGAGCATGGCCTCATACCGCTCCGCCAGCTCGGCCAGCTGCGGCAGCGGCGCCAGGTCGCCATCCATGCTGAAGACACCGTCCACCGCGATGAGGCGGCGTGCCCGGGGGCTTGAGCGGGATCCATCGAGCAATCGCTCTTCCAGCGCAGCCATATCGTTGTGGGGAAAGGGGATGACCTCCGCCTGACTGAGGCGACAGCCGTCTATGATGCTGGCATGGTTGAAGGCATCGCTGAAAACGAAGTCGCCGCGGCCCACGAGAGCCGAGATGATGCCCAGGTTGGCCGCATAGCCGCTGCTGTAGAGCAGGGCTGCCTCGGTCCTCTTGAAGTCCGCCAGCCGGCGTTCCAGAAGCTCGTGGAGCGCCATGTTGCCGCAGACCAGTCTGGAGGCGCCGCTGCCGCAGGCCCATGTCCGGGCTGCCGTGGCAGCCGCCTCTGCGAGCTGAGGGTGGGAGGCCAGCCCCAGGTAATTGTTCGAGCAGAGGTTCAGCACCCGCCGGCCGTCAACTTCCACCCACGGGCCCTGAGGGCCCTGAATGGTCCGCAGGTCGCGGTGGAGGTTCTTCTGCCGGAGGACCCCGAGGAAGGTGTCCAGAAACCCGGTAGCGCGATGGGTCATTCCCTGCAACACAACGTCCAAAGTATATCTAGTCAGATAGGGAGAGTCAACCTCTCACCCCCTGACCCCCACACTCCGTTCTAGGGAGAGATGGGGTATATTTTTTAACGAGAGGGGGCTTTTCCCCC
>JAUYGE010000013.1 GCA_030690705.1 Dehalococcoidia bacterium
CTCAGGGCCCGCGGCCTGGAGCCCGTGTCTCTGTCCCGGCTGTTGGGAGATTAGGCCGGTGCGGCGATTCCAACGGGCTGTTTATTGCCAGCGGCGGGCGAGGCAGTGCCATCGCCCCTACCGGTGTCATGCGTCCAACCGCACGCGGTAGGGGCGATGGCATGCCCATGTGTTCCAACTAATTCTTCGTCTTCTTGGAGTGTTCATGCGGCATACACTTCCGTTCGGCATAGCGCGGCGTGCGGACCACTACGAGGTCGGCCGGAGCAGGCGCAAGCGCCTCGGGCGGGATCTCTGGTCCGCGGATCAGGATCCGTCGGGAGGGACGTATGAAGCGCAGCTCCCGCCCGCGCTCGACGAACACCGCCACGGGGTCGCGGCCCTCGGCGGCGTAGCGCGGCGCATACTTCACCAGCAGTGCCATCGAGACTTCGAAGGGGTCGACCCCTGCACGCCAGGCGATCTCCAGCCGCAGGGCCTGCAACACCTGCGCGATGATGAGTACGGCCCAAATCTGCTGCTGGATGACCGCCGTCTTGCACGACCACAGCAGGTGCAGCTTCAAGTGCTCTTTGACCAGCAACACGGCCAACTCGATGTCCCACCGCCGTGCATACAGGCGGGCCACCTCCAGCGGCGGCAATACCGTGGGGTCCATGACGTTGGTGACATACTGGTACAGCGTGTTCCCCACCCGGAACCGGATCAGCCGGGCGGCATGTGCGGCCCGGTCAGCCCGATGCGCTCCCAGCCAGACGATCCCATCGAAGGTCTCGCCCGCCTCGTAGAAGACATGGATGACCGTGTAGCTCGTCTTCGCCCGCAGGCGGGAGACCCAGTGATACCCGTGATCGGTCAGCCAATCGAACCAGGCGAAGCCAAAATAGCCCAAGTCGGCCAGGATCAGGCTGCCCACGGCCAGCCCCAGGAGCAGGGTGCGCGCCAGAACCTTCTCGTTCTGATGCGGGTCGTCCTGGAACTGGAGGCGGACCCACAACTGGCGCCGCAGATCGAAGAGCCCGGCCAGTTTGCCCGGCAACAGGGGGTCCCCAGGCGGTCGGCCACGCAAAGCGGGCAGTTTACGGGCCACTGCGTCCAGGGTCGTTTCGTCCAGGGCATAGACGCCCTTAGCGAAGGGCGCCAGGGCGATCGTGGCGGCCACGGTGATCCGTTGGGTCAAGAGTGTTGTGATGTTCTGAAAGAGCCACTGCAACGGTCCTGTTCCTTCGGTTCCCAGGCGCTTGTAGACGGCTTGGTCCTCCACCGGAAACCGGGGGAACGACCAGATTCCCCGGTCCCGCAGAAGACGCCAGAGGTCCAATTGGCTGGTGAACCCGTGCAGCACGCAAACCACCATACCGGCCCACAAGGCCAGGCTGGGCAGGATGGGCGGGCGCCCCGGACCCCGGTAGGGCGGAGGCGCTTGCTGCATGGACAGCACAGCCGATTCGAGGAAGGTTTCGACATCGCCAATCAGTTCCTCACTTTCGGCAGGCAGGGTTGGAAATGACACGGTATTGGGCGTTGCTTTGTTCTTATTCATGCCTATTGTATACCATACGACGCCCAATTTATCGAATTAGTTGGAACAGATGTGGCGCCGCCTCGCCCGCCGGTCGTTCTTCGCTCGCGCGACGACACCACCCTGGCGCTGAATTACTTCTACTTTCAATAATGAACAAGTCCGCGGCATCGCGAAGCGTTTTGGGGTTAAAACGTCCCTGCAGTTCGCCCATGCGCGTCTGCATTCGTTTGTCGTGGCTGCCTAATCACACATACGGGTGCTCTTTATCACGAGCACGCGGGCGAGGCAGTGCCATCGCCCCTACCCGCGTCACGCGTCCAGCCTCGCACGAGACGGTCAAACGGCGTCGCAGGCATGAAGCCTGAGGCCTGAAGGTCTACAATTGGATACTGGATACCCTCAAGCGCGGACAGCCATCGTCCCATCCGGAAACATCACCTTGGCTTGCAAAGTATCTCCCGCACCCGCAAGTCGAAGAACCGCTGGGTATTCACGGCGGTAACCACCACCGCGGTATCTGCCCCGTGATTGGTGCCGGCAACGGCTATTACGTCC
>JAUYGE010000036.1 GCA_030690705.1 Dehalococcoidia bacterium
GTCAGCGCAATAAATAGAGATTCTTCGCTGCGCTCAGAATGACACCTTATACCTGTCACCCTGAGCGTAGCGAAGGGTCTCGTCCCACTCACAAGCTAACGCTGATTATCGCAGCTAAGCACTAGTGTAGTGTCGCAGTGATCACTTATCACATATCGTAACCGTTCATGCTGAGCCCTTCGACAGGCTCAGGGCGAACGGACATGGTAAACCCGTTATTTAGACACCATACTAAAGGTTCAGCTCCTTCCCAAACCTTTTCCTCAGTCTTGCCACTACGTCGTCGTCCAGCTCAATCACTTCGGGGAACTGGTCTTTCCACTCCCAGGGCCTCACCGCGGTGATGAGAGCCCTCGACGCGAAGAGGCCGGCGGCCGGCTTCTTGATAACCGGGTCGAGAGGGGTGCTGCGCACGCGGCGTATGATGTCCAGGTCCTTCTCGGGGTCGGAGCGGGTGCAAAGCGCCCATATTACCTGATTGATATCGGTGACGTCTATGTCCTCGTCCACCACGATGACATAGCGCCCTCCCAGCCCTGCGCGGGCCGAAAGCTCGGACGCGTACAGAGCCGCCTGCTTGGCATGCCCGGCGAACCTTTGCTTGATGGAGATGGTGACGAAGAAGTAGCCCGGACCCGACTCGTGCAGCCACACGGCTTTGACGTCGGGGACGCCCAGTTTCGCCAGCTCCATCTCAATCAGCAGGCTGCCTATCAGGGACAGGTGATAGCTGCCGTCATCGGGCGGACGGCTGGGTGGTGCGCCGTTCAGTATCGGGTTGTGGCGGTAGTAGACGCGCTCCACCTCGATGATGGGGTTCTGCCTCTCGCCGCTGGCGTAGTAGCCCGTGTATTCGCCGAAGGGTCCTTCGGGCATGGTCTTGCCCGGTGGGCACCAGCCGGCGATGACGATTTCGCTGTCGGCGGGCATGGGCAGTCCGGTTACCTCTTCCTCGATGACATCCACCGGCTGGCCCCTCATGGCGCCGAGATAGTTGTATTCCACGCCCATCGGCAGGGAGAGGGTCGAGGCGGCGAAGACCAGCGGGTTGTGGCCGAGGGAAATGAGGATGGGCGCCTTCTGTCCCCGCGCGTGGTACTTCTCGAAGTGGAGCCTGCCGTGCTTGCCGGGAGAGATATGGAAGCCGAGGGTGTTCTCGTTCTGTATCATCACCCGGTAGGTGCCCAGATTGAGTTCATTGGTCTCCGGGTCACGCGTCACAATTGTATGGCCCGTGCCGATATACCTGCCGCCGTCCTTCTTGTGCCATTTAGGGGCCGGGAACTGAAGGACGTTGATGTCCTTGCCCTTCTTGATGTTCTGCAGGACTGGCCCCTCACTGACCACCCTGGGCTTGAACCGGTCCAGGTTGGCGAGCCAGTACTTCAGCTTCTGCCGGGCGGCGTCTATCATTTCCCTTTGGGTGCCATCGGCCGGCAGCCCCAGGGTGAGGGCTACACGCCTGGGGGTCAGAATTGCCCCGGTGAGCACCCGGAAGCCGGGAGGATAGCCGGGGATCTTGTCAAAAAGAAGAGCCGGTGCGTTCCTCCGCTGGCTGTTGAGGGCGGTGAGATTACCTATTTCCAGGTCCCAGTGGACCCCTTCCAGCTTCTTAAGCTCCCCCTCCTTCTCGATCCGTTCCAGCCATGCCCTCAGGTCCTCGGTCATGATTTCCCTCCTTAGCTCTATATGATGTTTCTTCCTTCACACAGGTTGATGAGTTCGGTCAAAGCCAGAACCTGGGGACTGCGCCCTGAACCCGGGCGAATCACTTTCAGGATGCCACCATCCTTAAGTTTGTTGAGCATTGTCAGAATTGCCGCCCTCGTGGGCATAGCAGGCAGCTGGCCGAAGATATTACTCGGGAAAATGGGCAACTTGAACATCTGGTCGAGCAGTGGTACAGCAAACTGAGAGCGTGTGAGGTCTATCACCCGGGTCTTGAGCTGCTCATACAGCTTGATAATTTGTCGCGCCTTAGTTGCATTGGCTTTGGCTTGTTCATCGAGAGCTATGAGAAAGAACTCAATCCATCGGTTCCACGCGTCAGGTTCCGTACAAAGTGCCCGAAGCCGTGTCACATACTCATCTCGGTGTTCTTCGAGATAAGCTGAAACATAGAACCCCGGTCGTGACAACAGGTTCTTTTCACAAAGGAAGAGAGGTATGATCATCCTGCCCAAACGGCCGTTGCCGTCCAGAAAAGGGTGAATAACCTCAAACTGGGCATGAATGATGGCCAACTGCACTAGCGGGTCAGGGCGGTCGAGGTGCCAGTACTTCTCCCAATTGTCCAGATATTCCAATAGATATTCTGGTGCGGGAGGTATGAATTGAGCATCTTCAATCCGAGTTCCTCGTGCCCCTATCCAGTTTTGTGTAGTTCGAAATTCGCCCCTTGTTTTGTCGCGACCTCGCACCCCGGTCAGAAGCTCAAAGTGGAGTTTCTTGAGCAAGTTGATAGTGAAAGGACGTATCTTCAATTCGTCCTCAGCCATCCGCATGGCACGTCGGTAGTTCATAATCTCTTCAATGTCCTGCCGCCGAGATTCGCCTGCCGGCGCCTCCCCAGCCTCGAACTTCAGCACCTCCCCGAAAGTAGCCTGAGTGCCCTCAATCTTCGAAGACAATACAGCTTCCTGGGTGGTCAGAGGCGACAACAGGACATCGGGGTTGGAAACCCCGTACAGAACACCGTCGTAGTAGGCAAGGGCACGGTTTGCCTTCCCGATTAAGGGGATCAAAGGCGCCCAATCAATGGCTGTAATTGGAAGCTTGTCTGGAACGCAAGGTTTCATGTTGAGGATAGCCTACTGTCAATAAAATATGTTGCGTATAGTAAAACAGAGTATACTTTATTCAAACTGTGATTCGCAAGCCCGCTGCCATTGATGTTGGAGAGGCCACAGGTCCATTCAGTGCGCCTGCTTCCCCTGCTCCAAGGCACTGTTCCAGCCGGCCAGGGTAATGCGCTTCGCGGGAACAGCCTTCCTTCGCAGTGGGTCAGTCTCAAACAGAAAAGAAATGGCCGGGCTCTTGTGATAAGATGGACTTCGTGCGTTACCGTCTATATGTAGATGAGTCTGGTGACCATAACTACAGGGACCTGGATGACGTTGGGGGGCAGGTCAGGCGGCGGCGGGAAAGTACTGACAGTTAGAAGGATGGTGCAGGAATGGGAAAGATAGTTGACATGCGCTTGCAGCCGGTAGGGGTGGTGGGGAATGCCATCACCGACAAGGAACACCATGGGTGGAAGGGCGTTCGCTCAGAGATATTCGTAGAGGAAGAATATGTGCCGGCCCTCGACGGCCTGGAAGGCTTCTCTCATATCATTGTCTTGTTCTGGTTGCACCAGGTGACGTCCGAGGACAGGGCTACCAGAAGGGCGCGTCCCACGAGGAAGGCCGCAATACCTGAGCTGGGGATATTCGCCTGGCATTCATCGAAGCGGCCCAATCCTATCGGTGTCTCCATCGTGAAGTTGCTCGAAGTGCACGGAAACAGGATAGCGGTGCAGGGACTGGATGCGATAGACGGAACACCCGTGCTGGACCTGCGCCCCTATGTCGAGAGCTATTACCACGTGGACAATCCTGCAGAACCAGCCTGGGTTGCGACGACGAGAACGTAGCTGGGGAGCGGATTCCCTTCGGCAGGCTTTCGGCCTGCGGGCACGACATCCCCGCTTTGGCGAGGACAAGACGCCGTGCCCCTACTGCATGGCCTCAGAATGACATTCTCGCCGCAACGACTGGGATAACGAAAGGGGGGGACACCATCGGTGTCCCCCCCTTTCTTGGTTTTAGCAGTGGAATCCCGCTATCTCTTGGTGTACTGCGGGGCCTTGCGGGCGCCACGGAGGCCGTATTTCTTGCGCTCCTTGGCACGCGGGTCTCGAGTCAGGAGGCCATGCTGGCGGAGTGGGATCCTGAACGCCTCGTTGAACTTCAGCAGCGCCCGGGCGATCCCGTGGCGAATGGCCTCGGCCTGTCCGGTGTCGCCTCCGCCGGCGACCTTCGCGGTTACGTTGAACTTTGTCAAAGAGTCGAGGACCGCCAGGGGCTGCCGTATGGCGAACCGGTGCACCTCACGGTGGAATCTCTCTTCAAACGGCATGCCATTGACGATAATGGCGCCGGTGCCCGAAGTCAGTCTTACCTGGGCAATGGCTGTCTTGCGTCTGCCGGTGCCCGGATAGTAGGATCGCTCGCTCACGACTTTGCTCCCTTCTCGACTGGGGTTTCAACGGGTGATGCGACAGCCCTCTTCCCCGGTGAGGCTGACGTTCTTGTATTCTCTTTGGCAGCCGATTCCTCGCCGGCCCTGATGGCTAGCTGGGCCTGGTGCAGGTGAGTTTCGCCGGCATAGACCTTTAGCTTCCTGCCCATCGCATGTCCCAGGCGCGTATGAGGCAGCATTCCCTTGATGGCCTTTTCCACAACCCTGGTGGGGTGCGTTTCCATCAGCTCCGCGGCGGTTACGCTTCTGAGGCCCCCGGGGTAGCCCGAGTGGCGGTAATAGGTCTTCTGCTGTGTCTTATTGCCCGTAACCTTCTTGCCCGTCATCCGTATCCTGGCGGCATTGGTGACAATGACGTAGTCGCCCATGTCCAGGTTGCGGGTGAAGGTAGGTTTGTGCTTGCCCAGCAGCAAGGAGGCGGCTTCGGTGGCCAGTCTGCCCAGTACCTTGTCCGAGGCATCCAGCACATGCCACTGGCGTTCGGCGGTTGTATTCTTGTTCATTGCAAACTCTCATCTTCCGGTCCGCCCCCGGCGGTCCCGGCATAGCTTACTTGCATCAGGAAGAGGCCCTGAGGCGGCGCGGTCGGGCCCATGAGGCCGGGGGTCCTGGCCGCCATCCTCTCCTGGAATTCCTTTTTCCCGAGCTTGCTCTGCCCTGCCTGGATGAGGGCGCCCACGGTATTGCGCACCTGGTGG
>JAUYGE010000047.1 GCA_030690705.1 Dehalococcoidia bacterium
GAGCGGGTCCCCGTAGCCGCCTCCGCCATCATTCTGTCTGATCCACACATCGTCCCTGCCCAGCTTGCTTATGTGGGCCGCGGGCGGCAACTCCAGCTTGCCCTCGATGTCATCCAGGCTGCCGGGCATCGAGCCCTTCTCAAACAGCTTTCGTATGTTGGACTTGCGTTTGAAGGCGAAGACGCTGCTGCCGCCGGGGTAGCCGCCGACCACGCCGGTGGCCTCGGCGCTCTCCGGGCTGAACCTCAGCATCAAGCACCACGGTATCTCTTTGACGCCGTAGGACATGTACATGGCGCTGAAGCCCATGCCGCCGCGGAACTTTCCAGCGCCGCCGGAGTCCGTCTGCTGGCGGCTGTAAAGATAGAGCACCGGATAGCGGAACTCGTAGGTCTCCACGTTGGCCTTGCAGCAGGCAATGCTGTGGAGCATGCCGCCGGTATCCACACCATCAGCGATGCTCGAGGCGCCGCTGCCGCCCACCATGGACTCCAGAAAGACGGCGCCGAAGGGGTCGCCGCGCTGGTCGGCGCCGAAGAGCTCCTGGGTGCCGAAACCGCCTATCCAGCCGGCCATGAGCCTGTCCTCGTACTTCTCGCTGGCGGCGAGCATCTTCGCCAGGCAGATGGCGGAAAGCTGTATCGCCGCCTGTATGCCTCCCGTGGTGGACTTGCCCATGCCCGCCGGCCAGGTGGCGTTGACCAGGGTCCCCGGTTCGGCGATGACCTCGATGGTGCGTTCAATGCCCGCCGGCGACCAGGGGATGTCGTAGCAGAGATACTGCAGCAGGGCTACCAGGATGCCTCCTCTGGCACCGGGGAGGGTGCAGTTGATCACCGCCGGCGCCTGTTTGGCCGTTCCCGTGAAATCGAAGACCAGTTTCTCGCCCTTCTTGGTGAGAGTCATGTGACAGGGGTAGACCTTGTCCTGGTATTCCATGTAGTAATGGTGCTTCCATGAGCCATCGGGAAGATCCTTCAGGCGCTCTCGGAACATCAGTTCGGTATAGTCGCTGATGGCGGCGATGACCTTCCTGACGGTTTCCACTCCGTACTCATTGACGAGCTCTTCGATCCGCCTCCGGGCGGTGTTATTGGCGGCGATCTTGGCCCGCAGGTCCAGCTCCACTACCTGAGGCATGCGGGAGTGCCTGAGGTATGCCTGCTTCAGGTCCTTCCTCACCACGCCCTTTTCCACCAGCTTGATCGGCGGGATGGGTGTGGCTTCTTGAAAGATGGACTCGGCCCCTAGGCTGCACTGGCTGCCGCGGACGGACCCGCCCACGTCCACCTGGTGGATGGCCGCCCCAGTCCAGGCGACCAGTTCCTTTCCGCAGAAGACGGGGGACACGCAGACCACATCGCTCTGATGCATCGCCCCGTAGTACGGGTCGTTGCAGAGGAACATGTCGCCCGGATTTATGCCCGGGTTATCGCCGTACTCCGCCAGGATGTACTTGACCACGTGCTCCAGGGAGATGGAGTGTATGCCGATGTAGATGCCGAGGACGAAGACGCCCCCGGCGGCATCCATGACGCCGGTGTTGAAGTCATAGGCCTCGTTGGCCACCGGCGAGCCGGAGACCAGTCTCAGGGTGGCCGCCGCCTCATCGTTGATGGCGAAGAGCCGGTGCCTCAGGATCTCGAAGGTGACCGGGTCGACCCCCGCTTTTTCAAAGAAGGTCAATGCCTGCCCCCCATTTTGAGATAAAGGTTCAAGTACGGGTCCACCTCGACCTGCTGCCGGGGGTGCACCACCAGTGTCGTGTCGACCCGCTCGATGATGGCCGGCCCGGGGACGATGTTGCCGTGCCGGAGTTTCTCGCAGGAATACACAGGACAGTCGATGAAGCCCCCGGTCTCTCTGAAGTATACCTTCCGCTCCCCCTTCCGGGCGGCGGTGGCGCTCTTTCCGGCTTTGGGGTACTGGACCAGTGCCGGTTTGACTCTCTTGCCGGTCCCGGTGACCCGGAAGGTGGTGGCCTCAACGCCGGCCTCTTTGTAGGCGGTGCCTTCCCCATACTTCTGTTCGTACATCTCATTGAAGTTCTCGATAAGCCCCTCTATGTCATCGGACCGGAGGGCCTTCGCCGGCGCCGGGCAGTAGATGCCGTGCACCTGGCGGCGGTATCTCATCTCCAGTTGCCGGCTGAGCACGATGTCTTCATCGGGGAAGCCGTCCCGCTGCAGTCTTTCCCTTATCTCTCGCTCCAGCCGGGTGAAGTGCTCGTTCATTCTCGCCGGCTTGCCGGGCATAATCATCGGGTCGGAGATTTCCCTCACGTAGACCATGTCTGCCCCGGCGATGCCAAAAGCGGAGAAAACGGCGGCCGTCTGCGGCACCAGCGCCATCTTCACTCCCACGTCCCTGGCATAGGCGCCGACATGGGTGGGGCCGGCGCCGCCGAAGCTGAGAAGCACGAAGTTGCGCGGGTCGTAGCCCCTTCCCACGGTTACCTTCCTCACCAGATCAGCCATGTGGGAGTCCACGATGTCCAGGATGGCCATGGCTGCCTCGTGGATATCCATCTTTAGCGGCCGGGCTATCTTCTCCCGGATGGCCTTGACGGCCTTTTCGCGATTCAGCTTCATCCGACCGCCGAGGAAGTAGTCGGCGTCCAGCCTGCCGAGCACGAGGTCGGCGTCGCCCACCGCGGGCTCCGTGCCCCCGTGGTCGTAGCAGACCGGTCCCGGTTCGGCGCCGGCGCTCTGCGGGCCGACTTTCAGGGCGCCGGTCTTGGGCTCGATCCAGGCGATGCTTCCGGCGCCCGCTCCTATGGACACTATATCGACCATGGGGGTTAGCACGTGGTACTGGCCGGCCACCGGCGCGGTGGCGAACTGGAACTGGTTGTCTACTATCAGTCCCACGTCGAAGCTCGTGCCGCCCA
>JAUYGE010000021.1 GCA_030690705.1 Dehalococcoidia bacterium
GACTAATGCGCTCATCCTTCGACAGGCTCAGGACGAGCGGTTCCACAGCTCTTTGCCCGCTCGTGGTGAGCTTGCCGAACCATGAGCGTGACGTGGGGAACAGACCCCCGCTGCTTCCACCAGCAAGGCCAGACTCATCAGGAAATCGTCGTGTCCTTCCGCCGGGTCAACGTAGAAGTTCATGGTCTGGTTGGGACGGTAGCTGCGCCGTGCGCGTTCCATCTGGCGCCAGCACTCCTGGTATTCCGGCGAGCCATCCCCCTGATACATCTGAAGCCGGCCGGAGTTGATGGCCGCCAGCAGGTCAAAGCCCATCCGGGACTTGGTCTGCGCACTGAAGAGGACGGGGAGGACGACTGAAGCTCCCAGGGCCTTCCTGAGAAAGCTCGCCATGCCGGCCCCCACCCCGGTGGCATCCACCGCCACCTTGCGGCAACCCCATACCCGCTTCAGCAGGTCCACCAGCTGGAGGAAAAGCGCATCATGGGGCTCGCCCTGCCAGCAGTGGTGCTCCACCACCTGGACCCGGGGTAATATGCCGGCGAGAGAAGGCTTATGGCTCACCTCGGCCACTGTCAGCACGGTTGCATCTCTCCCACGATTGGGCGCCCCCGCTGTCCCCGCCTCGCCGGCCAGGTCAAGGCCGGCCACATAGCTCCGTCCGGTCTCAGGCCCGTGTCTGCGGGAATGGCTGCCCTGAAGCTGGGCCATCTGGGCGGGGCTCAGAAAGCCTCCACCGCCGGGCAGGGGCTCAAGGCAGTACTGGGTGAGGAAGAGAGGATGCTTCTCGCCAAGGCGCTCCCTTTCCCCCTCGACATAGCGCCGGTAGTTCTCGTTGTAGCGGGCCACCTCCTGCCAGTCATAGCGAAAATGGCGTTTCAGCCCGTCGCGACGCTCCAGCTCCAGGTTCATCTGCTTCGCCTGCTCCAGCAGGCTGGAGTCATCCCAGGTGGTACCCCAGAGCACTGCCGTCACATTGCCGGCCGCTCCCATGGGACGGAACTCCTTGTAGTACTTCTCCGGGAGGATATCCTGGCTCTCGTCCAGCTCCAGCAGGATGTCGGCGGTGTGCCCCACCACCCCCGAGGAGCGGTCGGCGGAGAAGAAGAGCTGGCGCGCCCGGCCCAGGCGGAGGACGTAGCCCATCTCGCTATGGAGGAAACGGCCATACCCGCAGGCGCGAAGGCGGTCCTCCAGACGGCGGCGGCTGATGAGGGACTGGGGCTTGAAGGTAGGAGAAGCTTTGACGAGGTTGCCCCCGCAGCCCATATGGAGTGTGAGCAGGAGCACCTCGAGCTGGGCCGAGAGCTCGTTCTTTCCCCCCTGGCGGGCGACCTCAACGGAAAAGGTCAGCCCGCGGCGGCCGAGCACGCTCTCCAGCACGGCGCGGGCGATCTCTTTCTGGTAGGGACGTAATGGTGGCAGACAGGGCATTGAGGCACTCCTCATGACCGAAACGGTCGCTCGGTATGTCATTGCGAGGCCATCCGCCGCAGAACGTAGGGGCACGGCGTGCCGTGCCCGTGGAGGCCGAAGAGCCTGCCCTGAGCGTAGCGAAGGGATCCACGACCCGGTGTGGTGGGTAGCCAGAGTGCTGTCCCGAAGAGAGATTCTTCAGTCGCTACGCTCCCTCAGAATGACAAGAAGGGGGCTCCTTCAGAATGACATGAAGTGAAGGGCTCGCAATGACAGGTCGGATTTATTCAGTATTTCGTGCTTGGGATTTAGAGCTTACCGAGCAGTCTCTCCCCAACCTTCACGCCCAAAGGCAAAGCCAGCTCCTTGAGCACGTTCATGATGGTATCCCTGAGAGTGGCATCGTCATCCTGGCTGAGGTTATATCTGGACTTCACCAGGCGGGCGAGGGTGTTGGCCGCCTGGAGCAGCAGCTTGATATCCTCCGGGTCCTTCTCCAGCAGGGAGCGTATCTTCCAGCGCAGAAGGGCAATCTCCTCGTCCAGACCCTTGACCTCGAGGGCCACCTGGAGGTCCATCCGCTCCGCCTCATCCAGCACCCGGGAGTAGAATCCCGGGCGCGGAGCTTTACTGCCTTTTCGGGCTTCTCTTACCGCCAAGGGCGACCCCCTCTTTCCCGGCTCTTCTGCCCGTCTGCCGGGCCAGCACCGTGGCCGCCGAATGCACCAGAGCATATGCCGCCAGGTCAAGTCGGCGCGCTTCTATGGCCAGCCGGAGGAATGTCATCTTTTACAACTCCTTGCCGCCGATAGTAGCACAGACGTTCTACTACGGGCAAGCGCCTTCTGTCGGGATGGGCTCGCAATGACATTTGAGCTGTGTTCTGTTGACATGGTAGGCAGGCCCCCCTAGAATTAGGAGACTTTTTCACCATTCAGGAGAGATATGGCCCAATCCAAACACCTCTACGAGCTGCAAAAGTCCGACCTCGACATTGAGATGTCGCAGGCTGCGCTCCGCCAGTTGGTGGGTAAACTGGGGGAGAGCCAGGCCCTCATCGAGGCCAGGGCCGGGGTCGAGGCGGAGGAGGCTAGCCTGGAGAAGGTGCGCGCCGAGCACCGCTCCCTGGAAGGGGAGGCGGAGGATCTGGCCGCCCGAATCAAGAGCGAGTCCGAGAGGCTCTACGGGGGCAAGGTGAAGAGCCCCAAAGAGCTCTCCAGTATCGAGCAGGAAGTCAAGGCGCTCAATGGTAAGAAGCGCGAGCGCGAGGACCGCCTGCTCGAGTTGATGGAGCAGTCGGACCAAATGCAGACGGCGGTGAAGGAGAAAAGGGAACGCCTCCGGCAGGTGGAGGAAGAATGGCGGGAGGAACAGCAGCAGTTCGCCGCCGAGAAGCCCGACCTGGAGGAGGGACTGGAATCCCTGGAGGAGCGGCGTCAGGTGCTGGCCGGCGCCATCGGAGCGGAGGAGATGAGACTTTACGATGCGCTCCGCCGGAGCAAGGGTCAGGCCGTGGTGCGCATCGAGCTGGGAAGATGCCAGGGGTGCCGCCTCACCCTGTCGGTAGCCGAGTTGCAGCAGGCCAGGACGGGGAAGATAATGCAGTGCCATAGCTGCGGCCGCATTCTTTACCTGTGATGAGGGGATCGGCGGGTGAGAGCCTGGTCCTCTATGTAGACGGCTCAGCCAAACCCAACCCCGGCCTCGCCAGCATCGGGGCGCTTCTGGAAAACGGGCACGGAGTACGGGTGACGGGTCTCTCAAGAAGCATTGGCCGGGCCACCAATAATGAGGCGGAGTACCGCGCCCTGCTCGCCGGACTGGAGATGGTCTCGGCGCTCCCCGGGAAGCCCCTTCATCTCGAGGTGCGCAGCGACTCCGAACTCCTGGTGAGGCAGATCGAGGGCGCTTACAGGGTCAGGAAGAGGGAGCTTATGCCCCTCCACTCCCGGGCTCTCGAACTGCTCCGAGCCTTCCCCTCGGCCGCCGTCATCCATATCCCCCGCGAATTGAACAAGGCACACTCTCTGGCCGACGGATGCTAGACCCCTGTCCGTCATTGTGGCGTTTGATCCCGGGCACGGCACGCCGTGCCCCTACCAAGACTGTCGCCGCGCTTGCAATGGCGCCCCGAAGCAATCTCATACGGTTCTGCAAGGTCCCGCCGTCACATCGCGGGATCGCAGGGGCTCGGAGATTGCTTCGCCGTCCCGACTTCGCCGGGGCTGCGCTCGCAATGACAGCGAGTGAGGGTTATAATGTAACTGGGGGCAAGCAGACCGGGTGGCCGCCCTGATTTTATCGGGGAGGAAAGTCCGAACTCCGCCGGGCAGGGTGCTGGGTAACGCCCAGGAGGGGTGACCCTACGGAAAGTGCCACAGAAACTATACCGTCCCGATCAGGTCGGGATAAGGGTGAAAAGGCGAGGTAAGAGCTCACCAGCGTCCGGGAGACCGGCCGGCTGGGCAAACCCCACCCGGAGCAAGACCAAATAGGGGGACCACGGGACGCCCGGACCACGTCCTCGGGTTGGTCGCTGGACCCCGATGGTAACATCGGGGCTAGATAGATGGCCACCGTCTCGACAGTGTCGGGATACAGGATTCGGCTTATAGGTCTACTTGCCCCCCCCTCCTCTCTACCAAAAGCTCTAACCACCAAATCCCAAATAAACTCAAAATTCAAAGCTCCAGGACCTTCCTGTCATTGCGAGTCCCGATTCCATCGAGGCGAAGCAATCTGCCGCTTTCTCTCTCCCCTGGAGGGTCTTGCCTCAAATGTCATTCTGAGGAGCGAAGCGACGAAGAATCTCGGTGGGGTTGGTGTAGCACAGATAGGCCCCATCCCTTGGAGATCCTTCGCTTCGCTCAG